>JBGSBN010000018.1:0-27472 GCA_041730515.1 Methylacidiphilales bacterium
ACCAATAAACTTACCTTTAATAATGCCACTTTTTATAATAGCATTGGTTATTAGTGCAGGTATTTTATATAGCTGGTTTTGGTCTGTATCTATTGGAATGCAATCAAAAATTCCTGAAGGCATCAGTATGAAAGTAAAAAAGTTTAAAGTTTTTTTCTTTACTCCCTTAATTTATTTTATTCTATTTATATGTATTTTTATATTAGAATTTTCAGGTGGAGGAATAGTTTCTCCTAAGTACTTTGTATTTATAATACCACTGCACTTGTTTTCTATGTTTTGTATTTTTTACGTTTTATACTTTACAGCCAAAACTTTTAAAACCATTGATTTACAAAGAGAAGTAAGTTTTTCGGATTTTGCAGGAGAGTTTTTTACGATTTGGTTTTACCCTATTGGTATTTGGATAATACAACCCAAAATAAACAAAATGTTGGAAGAATAAACCTTAAAAAGTTTGTGATGAAAATAATTCAGAATTTGTAATTCGTAATTCATACTTCGGACTTTGGCATTGGCGTCAACCTAAGAAACCCAAAAAGAGAAACATAGGAGGAGTTGAATATGAAGGGCCCCGAATTAAATTCGGGGTTAAAGATTAGGAAAACACACCAAAAAGCCCAAAACATTTGATCAAATCCTTCGGCTTTGCACAAATGTTTTGGGCTTTTTGGAAAATAGGCTGCGTTTATTTTTTCAACGGGTTGATCCCGTTGTTACAAAAGTATCGTTCCTACGGAACTTTAATGTTATTAATGTTTAACAGAAAAAGGATAAATCGGATTGACGCTTATGCGAAAACTTTCTGACGAAATGCATTTCTTTTTACTAAACGAAATTGATTTGTAATTCTTAATTCATGCATGGACTTCGCTCAGGAACCGTAATTCATGCTTCGGCTTCGCTCAACAACCTTAACTCATACTTAATCATTTATCATTCATAATTCATAATTCATAATTCATAATTCATAATTTAAAATTCATAATTCAAAATAATTACATTTGCGCCCGAATGAAAACAATTGGAATTATTCGCGAGGGCAAACAACCTGCCGATTTGCGCACTCCCCTTACTCCTGCTCAATGTGTGGAATTAATGCAAAACTTTCCTGGCACTAAAGTAATAGTTCAACCTTCAAACGAAAGATGTTTTAGCAACGAAGCTTACAGCAATTTAGGCATTGAACTAAACGAAGATTTAAGCAATTGTGATATTTTATTAGGTGTTAAAGAGGTGCCAACTACACAATTAATAGCCAATAAAACCTATTTATTCTTTTCGCATACCATTAAAAAACAATCGCATAACCGCAATTTATTGCGCCATATTTTAGCCAATAATATTACCATGGTTGATTACGAAACATTGGTATGGGATGCTGGAAATCGTATTATTGGTTTTGGCCGTTTTGCAGGATTGGTTGGAACCCATTATGCATTTATGATGTGGGGAAAAAAATATGGTTTTTATAGCTTAAAACCAGCCCATGAGTGTAAAGATTTTGCTGATATGTTATTGCAATACCAAGACTTACAGCTTTCGCCAATGAAAATAGTTTTATGTGGTGATGGTAGAGTAGCGCACGGTTGTTTAGAGTTATTACGTAAGCTAAAAATAAGCCAAGTAAGTCAAGAAGAATTTATAGAAAATGATTATAACAAACCTGTTTATGTTCATTTGCGTAGCGAAGATTATTATACACGCAAAGATGGACGAGAATGGGATAAAGCTGATTTTTACAAACATCCAGAAGATTATGTAAGCTCGTTTCAACCTTATTACCAAAGAGCTGATATTATGCTAAATGGTGTTTTTTGGAAACAAGGTATTCCTCCATTTTTTACCCACGAAGAAATGAAAAGCAGTAATTTTAGAATAAAAATTATCAGCGATATTACTTGCGATATTCCGGGTCCATTGCCTTCTACAGTAAAAAGTACAACCATTGAAAATCCATTTTATGGTTACAATACTTTTTTAGAAAAAGAAGTAGAAGCATTTTTACCCAATTCAATTGATGTGCAAGCAGTTGGTAATTTGCCTTGCGAACTGCCAATTGATGCCTCTACAGAGTTTGGTCAGCAGTTAATCAGACACGTTTTGCCTTATTTGTTAGTAGAAGATGTTGAGCACATAATAAAAAACGCAACCATAGCTACCAACGGAAAACTAACCGAAAAATATAGTTATTTGAGTGATTATGTTTCATAGTTTGGCTACTGGCTGCAAGCTAGTGGCATCTGGCTTCTGGCCTCTAGCTACTGGCCTTTAGCATTTTTTTAATTATTATTCGTTATCAACAATAAACAATTTAACAATTTAACAATTCAACACCCGATTTAACAGTTCAACTCCCGATTTAGCAGGATAACAATTAATCACTTAAACAGTTCAACAATTAAACAGTTTAGCAATTAAAAAGTTAAACAAATAAGCAGTTAAACATTACAAACACATGGCAAGAAGAGGATTTAATAGCAATACAGAAAAACAAGCAGAAGTGCAAAAAGTGAAGGTTTCGAAAGAAAGTTTGAAGGAAGCTTTGGTGCTTTTTAAATACATAAAACCTTACCAAGGTAAGTTTATTTTCGGATTAGTATTTATTGCATTATCGGCTGTTTCAACTTTGGCATTTCCAGTTTTGTTAGGTAAAATGATTGATGCTGCATCGCCTGGTGCTAGTAGCGCATTACCAACTACTGCAAACAATCCTATTCAAAGCCAATTGGGCTTCGATATAAAAAACTTACATTTAAGTTTAAATACCGTATTACTGTTAATTTTTATACAATTAGGCTTACAAACTTTGTTTTCGTTTATGCGTATTTATTTGTTTACGGAGGTAGGAGAAAAATCGTTGGCCAATATGCGAAAAGACTTGTATTCAAAGCTATTAACCATGCCAATGAGTTTTTATACCGAACAGCGTGTGGGTGAATTAAGTAGTCGAATTTCATCAGATTTATCACAAATTCAAGATGCTATTTCGTTAACTTTAGCAGAGTTTTTACGTGGTTTATTTACGCTGGCTGTTGGTCTTTCGGTTATATTTCTAATTTCAACTAAATTGGCTTTAACCATGTTGGGCGTTGTTCCAATCATTGCCATATTAGCAGTGGTATTTGGTATGCGTATTAGAAAAATGTCGCGCAAGGCGCAAGATCAATTAGCCGAAAGTGGAACAATTGTGAACGAAACTTTTCAAGGTATTGCCATAGTTAAAGCATTTAGCAGCGAAGCCAATGAAATTAAACGTTATACCAAAAGTATTTTTGGAGTAGTTGATACGGCCATTACCAATGCGCGTTACCGTGGTGCTTTTGTATCATTCATGATATTTGGTGTTTTTGGTGCCATTGCATTTGTAATGTGGGTTGGAGTTGGCATGGTTCAAAGTGGAGAAGATGGATTTACCATTGGTAATTTAACCATGTTTGTAATTATTTCGGGGTTTGTGGGTGGTACTTTTGCTGGCTTTGCTGATATGTTTAGTCAATTACAAAAAACTTTAGGTGCTACGCAACGTGTACGCGAAATGCTTAGAGATAAAGGCGAAGACGTTGATTTGATAGAAACACCTTTAAACGAAAAATATAAAATAGCTGGTGGAGTAAGGTTTGAAAATGTGGCTTTTGCTTATCCTGGCAGAACCGATGTAACTGTATTGAAAAATATTAGCCTAACAGCTACCAAAGGCCAACAAATAGCGCTTGTAGGACCAAGCGGAGCAGGTAAAAGTACAGTTGCTAGTTTATTATTACAGTTTTATCATACCACGCAAGGCAATATATTTTACGATGACAAAAATGTAAACGATATACCTTTGAGTCAACTGCGTAAACAATTGGCTTATGTGCCACAAGATGTAATGCTTTTTGGCGGAACTTTATTTGAAAATATTGCCTATGGTAATCCAAATGCAAGTGAGCAAGAAGTAATAGATGCTGCTAAAAAAGCAAACGCATTTGATTTTATAATGGCTTTTCCTGAAAAAATGCAAACCATAGTTGGTGAGCGAGGCATTAAACTTTCGGGTGGACAACGCCAACGGATAGCCATAGCAAGAGCCATTTTAAAAAATCCTGCTATTTTAATTTTAGATGAAGCTACTAGTGCGTTAGATAGCGAAAGCGAAAGTTTGGTTCAAGAAGCATTAGATAACTTAATGCAAAACAGAACCACTTTTGTTATAGCTCATAGGCTTTCAACCATTAGAAAAGCCGACAAAATTATAGTTATTGATAAAGGAACCGTAGCCGAACAAGGAACCCACGAAGAACTGATTAAAAACGAAAAAGGAATTTATAAAAGATTGGTTGATTTGCAAGCTGAATAATAAAGAGCCACAATCGTAAAACAGGTTTGCTCTTATGTTAACTATACTAAATACTTTAACCAAGTTTGGTTAATTGTTTTTGTTTATAATATACCTAATATTTTTCTTTCTAAACATTTTCAGAATCAGTCTAATTTTTTTTTATGGATGTAATTGCTCTTTGTACCAGCAATTCTTCAGATTTATCTTTATTAGTTATTACAAGTACAATTTTCCATTTAGTGTAAGGGAGTCCGGATGTTTCAGTTAAATCCACAGTTTGTTTTATTTGAAAATAAATTTCAGAATAAGGGATTACAATGTTCCCATTTTTTTTCACATCATTTTTAGTGAAATCAATTACCAAGGATTTAAACAATAAAATCCATTTAATTTCAGTTACGAGATACCAAAATAAATAAAGAGAAACGAAAACAAAAAGTAAAATAACAAAAAGTGAAATATTATAATCAAGAACAAGAATTACTCCAAAAATCAAAAAAAATAATATACTTAATGCTAAAAGGATTGTATTTAAATAAACAAGAAGATTTCTTCTTATAATTTCTATTTTATTATCATAAAACAAAAATATTATTTCATCAGTTTTCAGTATTTCGGCTAGTACGGATTTATAATCCAAATCATTTAATCCCGATACATCAGGAAGGCCTTTCAATCTGCTTTTTTCCCTGCTTGACATAAAACAAATTTATTAATTGCTATCATTTTTTTAAATTACTAATGCTAATAATATTTGATGATTGAGAAAACACCTCGGCTGGTTTAATTACCTATTTTGATTATGCAACTTTCACTATCAGATTCAAGTAAAACTACACTTTTGTCGAAATTATTTTCTGTAATTTTCATTAATATGTTCACTAATTGATTACTTGAATCTATTGGGTTAAATTCAATATTAATTAGACCATTTCTATTTTTAAAAATCGTATCGTTTTCTTCAAGAAAAACTTGATAATCATTGCAGAAGTCTTTATGAGTTAATTTTTTACAACTTCCAGAAGTTGCAAATCTGAAAATATAATTACCATCCTTAAAAATTATTTGATAAACACTACAATCTGAGTATTTATTATTTGATTGTTTATTTTCATAATTATCATCATTATGTAAAACATTGTTGCAACTAAATAATAATACAAACAAAATATTTATCCATCTTTTCATAACAAAACATTTAATTTCTATCATAATTTATAACCCTGCTAGCGCACACAAAGCTAAGGCTGACCTACGTCCGAAAGCTTTCATGCTTGTGCTATTTTTAGTATGTTTTCTAATCATGAACAAATATATTTTTTGGGGCTCTTGTTGGTTTTTATATGTTAAAGCCATTCAGCAGCGATATTGGTTCGCTTTTCCTTTAGCTAGAATAAATTTTACACTTTTATTTTATTTAGCTATAGTTGAATTGTTTTTGTTTATAATATACTTAATATTCAGCTGGTTTGGATTTGCAATCCAAATCATTTACTAACAGGATTTGCAATCCGCTTTTTACCATTCTTACCATAAAACAAATATATTAATTTTAGTATTTTTTTGTAACAGATTTTAAACTCAAAATTTTTTCCTTAATTAATCCTTCTCCAACTGCGCTATCATTTTAGCAATTCTATCTTCTAGTTTTTCGCTGCTTAGCTTTTCGCGCAATCTATCCACCATTATTGGGAAACAAAATGGTGAAGCTTGTTCCAAGTTTTTTATAATAATTTCTTGACTATTGATTCGTGTTAATGCGGCTCGCAAACGCTTTTCTTCAAGTTGGTCGTTCAAAACTTCGTTATACGATTGTTGTAAAAACAAGTTTTCTGGTTCAATATCATTAAATACTTCAAAAAACATTTTACTACTAGCTTGTAAATGTTTTGCCAACATATTTTTACCAGGAAAACCCGTAAAAATAAGTCCTGCTATTTTTGCTATATCCCTAAATTTACGCCTAGCCATTTCGGCTGCATTCATACTATTTAACAAATCATTATTTAAATCTTCTAACCCAAAAGCATTGTCGCCTATGGCATCTTCAATAGGTATGGGTTCATCGCTTAATAATTCAAAACCATAATCGTTAAAAGCCATAGAAATACTAATGGGCTGCATTACCGAAATGCGATAGGCTATTAAACTAGCTATGCCTTCATGCACCAATCGTCCTTCAAAAGGATAAATAAAAACATGGTAACCATCTTTGGTTTTTAGTTTTTCAATCAACAATTGATTGGCTTTTGGCACCAACGATAATTGCTGCTGCGTATTTAAAATACTGGCTATTGATTGAAACTCTATATTATCAATGCTATTTTGAGGAAAATTATTTAAACCTTGCCTTATCATTTCAGATACTTGGCTGCTTAAAGGCATTCGTCCTCCTTGCCAACTTGGAACCACCGCATTTTTGGCATTCGACTTTTTTACATACACAATTTGATTTCGTATTTCAACCAACTCCAATGTTTTGCCAGCAAACCAAAATACCGAACCTTCTTTTAACTTGGTAAAAAACCATTCTTCTACAGTTCCAAGTGTTCCGCCTTTAACGTATTTTATCACCAAAACCGAATCGCTTGTAATGGTGCCAATGCTTAATCTGTGGCGCATAGCAATTCGTTTATCCACTACTTTATAAAGTCCTTCATCGGTAATAATTACTTTATAAAACTCATCGTAAGCCGCTAACGATTTTCCTCCTTTAGTTATATAAATTAACAACCAATCCCAATCATTTTCTGTAATATCTTTAAAACAAAAAGTGCTTTTTACTTGGTTAAAAATACTTTTTGGGTTGAATCCACTGCCCACTGCAAGACTTACCAAATATTGACTCAACACATCAAAAGCATTGAGAATTGGAATTTTACTTTCCATTTTTCCATCTAAAATAGATTGACGCAAAGCAGCAGCCTCCATTAATTCAAGCGCATTTGTTGGCACAAAATAAATAATTGATTTAGCTCCCGGTTGATGCCCGCTCCTACCCGCCCGTTGTAAAAAACGAGCCACACCTTTGGGCCCTCCTATTTGTATAATTTGATCAACGGGTCTAAAATCAACTCCTAAATCCAAACTACTGGTACAAACCACAGCTTTAAGATTAGCTGCATGTAAATTCTCTTCTACCCAACTTCTTATTTCATTGCTTAAAGAACCGTGATGCATGGCTAATTTTCCAGCTAAATTTTCGTTAGCTTCTAACAATGCTTTATACCAAATTTCGGTTTGTGCTCTGGTATTGGTAAATATAAGTGTGGTATTGGCTTGCTCAATAATTGGAATGATTTTATCTATTAATTTTAAACCCAAATGCCCCGCCCAAGGATAATTTTCAACCTCGTTTGGTAATACTGAAATTATTTCAATTTGTTTATCAATTTGAGCTTTAACCAACACAGTTTGTTCTTTGTTTTTTTGCAATAATGGATACAATAAAACTTGTTTGGCTTCTTCTAAATTGCCAATGGTGGCGCTTATTCCCCAAACTTTTAAATTATTACAACTATTTACTAAATAAGAAATTGCCAATTCCATTTGCACGCCACGTTTGTTACCAATTAGTTCATGCCATTCATCTATAACAATAGCTTGCAAATTTTCAAAAACTTTATCAGCATCTTTTTGAGCTAACATTAACTGCAAACTTTCGGGAGTAGTAATTAAAAAATCAGGTTGCTTTTTGGTTAATTTAGCTCTTTCGGCTGCTGTGGTATCTCCAGTTCTAGTGGCTATATGCCAATCAATATCCATTTGTTTAGCAGCTTCACTTATAGCCAATTGCAAATCTTTGGTTAAAGCTTTAATAGGGCTTATCCAAATGGCTTTTATACCTTTTTTACTTTTAAATTGATTGGCTTGCGCCAATATAGGTAATGCCAAAGCAAATGTTTTTCCGCTGCCTGTTGGTGCGTTTAATAAACCACTTTTACCTTCAAAATATGCTTGCCAGCATTGTTCCTGAAAAGGAAACGCTTTGTAGCCTTTTTGTTTAAAGTAAGTATGGAGTAGTTTTAACATGTAATATTTACAATAATAATTAATGAAATTTGTTTTTAAACCATTTAATAAATGTTTCGCTACGGTTACAAAATAATTAGTACCTCATTTTACCAAAAAAGTTTATAATTGCATGGTATGCAGCACTCCAATTCTATTTATAAACTAACAGCTTTATGGGCTTTTGCCGAATGTAGCTTAGGCGGATTAATGCACTTATTTAAAATTCCTTTTACAGGTTTTTTTGTTGGTGGTTTTGCTGTAATTATAATTGGCTTAATAGCTCATTTTAGCAGTCAAAATTTTAAAACCATTTTACAATCTACTATTATAGTAATATTGGTAAAAGCTGCTGTTAGCCCTCAGTCGCCACCTCCAGCTTATTTTGCAGTATTGTTTCAAGGTTTTTTTGGTGCCATTATTTTTGGTGGATTAGGTTTTAATAAAATAAGTGCTTGTTTGTTCGGAGCAGTTGCCATGATAGAATCGAGCTTACAAATGATTATAAGTAAAACCATATTTTATGGCATGAGTTTTTGGAAAGCAATTGATTTATTGTTTAAAAATATTCTGAAAGATTTTGGCCTTGATAGTAATATTTCATTCAGCTTTTGGCTAATACTTAGTTATGTTTCACTTTATGCCATTTGGGGATTCTTATTAGGAATTTGGAGCGCTAAGTTACCCAATAAATTAAGCAGCAAATGGACAATCGTTTCAAAAGAAATAAGCAGTATCAATTTAGAAACATTACCAGAAAATAAACGAACTTATAAAACTTTTAAATGGTTAGGTGTTCTTTTTACTTTAGTATTTATAATTACCATTTTATGGTTAAATGGCGAAAAAAAATGGGATGCCGTTTTTATAGTTCTTAGAACGATTGCTGTTATAGGTTTATTATATTTTGTAGTGGCTCCTTTTATTAAACACCTCATTAAAAAATACTCAGCCAATAGACAAAATCAAATAAACGACATAGTAAACGATTTGCCACAAATAAAACAAACGGCCCAATTAGCTTTTGCTTTAGCAGGTAAAAACAAAAAAGGAATAAGCAAATACCTTGAATTTGTTTGGATTTTGATTACCTTAACTTTGTACCATGAAGCCTAATATTTTTATATTAAGCAAGGCCATTCAAACAGGTAAAACTACTGCTTTAATGGAATGGTGCAAAACTCAAAAAAACATTGCGGGCATACTTACTCCTGATATAGAAGGCAACAGAAAATTATTCGATATTGAGCATAATACAATTGATGATTTTGAAGTGAAAAATCCTTTACCTACCGATGAAATAACGCCTATTGGTAAGTTTAATTTTTACACCAATATATTTACCAAAGCACAACAAATTATTACGAACAGTAATGACGACTACTTAATTATTGATGAAATTGGCCGATTAGAATTAAACCAAAATAAAGGACTTGAACCTGCTTTAGGTAAAGTAATCAGCACATATACCAACTATCAAAATGATGGCAGTTTAATTTTAGTAATTCGTGATTATTTATTGGAAGATTGCATAAAAAAATACCAATTACAACATGCAAAAATCATTCAAGATTTAGCAGAAATAACTACAGAAAATGAATTGGTTGGTGTGGTATTAGCAGGCGGAAAAAGTAGTAGGATGGCCACCGATAAAGCATTTATAAACTATCATGGTAAAGCTCAAATTTATTTCTTATCAGAGCAACTCAAAATGGTAACTAATAATGTAATTCTTTCAATCAACCAGAAACAAAAAAGTGAAATTGATACTCAATATGAATTTATAGTTGATAGCGAAAAATACCTTGATTCGGGCCCGATAAATGGATTGCTTACAACTCATGAAAAATATCCAAACAAACCCTTAATTGTATTAGCTTGCGATTATCCATTATTAAGCTTAACAGATATTTTAAACTTAAAATTTACTTTTTTAAAACATCAAAAAACTACCACTTTCTTTAACCCTGAAAGTGGTTTTAGAGAACCATTATTAGGCGTTTATCATCCAAATGATTTAGCAAAGTTATTGGCATTTTACAATAATGGAAATACTAGCTTACAACAATTTTTAAATACCATTGATGCAATAAAATTAGAAGCAATTAATTTACAAAACATAAAAAGTATTGACAATCCAACAGATTTGGAAGCAATCAAAAACCAAATAAATAGCCAAGTATGAGTAAACCTTCAGTTGCACCAATTTCTATTATTAAAGTAAATCAAGATGGGCAAAAAACTGCCAACGATTTATTAGCTGTGGAAGAACCTTTGGAAATTAGAATTGGTTTTGGACCAAAAGAAAATAGAGAACAGCGCAATATTTCCGTTACCATGCGTACACCTGGAAACGATTTTGAATTGGCTTTGGGCTTTTTATTTACCGAAGGAATTATTCAAAACACAAATGAAATTGCACAAATAAAATATTGTACCGAACTAAATTCCCAACAAGATAATCAAAACATAGTTCGAGTAGAATTACATGAAAATATTACCATTGATTTTAGCAAACTGCAACGTAATTTTTATACCACCTCTAGTTGTGGTGTTTGCGGCAAAGCCAGTATTGATGCTATTAAAACGGTTTGTAATATCGAAACAAAAAACATTCCAATTACGGCAAATCAATCAATTATATTGGAACTCCCGAATAAGCTTAGAGCGCAACAAAACGTATTTGAATATACAGGAGGTTTGCATGCTTGTGCTCTTTTTGATTTACAAGGTAATTTAGAAATATTAAGGGAAGATGTTGGGCGACACAATGCTTTAGACAAATTAATTGGCTCGTTGGTAGGCAGTAAAAATGGAACAGATTCTTTTAGAAATAAAATATTATTGTTAAGCGGTCGTGCAAGTTTTGAGTTGATTCAAAAAGCGGCTATGGCTGGCATACAGATGATTTGTGCTGTTGGCGCACCAAGTAGTTTGGCTGTTCTAACTGCTCAAGAATTTGATATTACTTTAATAGGGTTTTTAAGGGAAAACAGGTTTAATATTTATTGTAATCCTGGAAGAATATCAATGGACTAATTCATTTTAAAATCAGTTACTATACCTTTTTGTTTTTCCCAAACTTTACCGTTCCAAATCATAAAATCATAGCTACCATCAGGTACATAAGTTTCGTACATTCCAGCATTATCAGGCTTTGGCGGAATAATATTTTCGTAAATTAACAGTTTGCGTTTTTCTTCGTAACGTAAAGTCATGGTGGCACTGTTGTTAAATTCCCAAATCATTCTATACAAAGGTTGTTTGGTTTTTATATCAAAAATAGGAGCACCAAAATAAGGTTCATTGTCTTTAAAAAAGAGTACATCAATAACTTTTTTATTACTTTTACTAGTAGCTCCATCCCAACCTAAAAGTGTGTAATAAGTTCCTTTTTGAGTTTGAGTTCTTATAATTTTATAATAAATGGCACCAAACCAATGATCAGCATCGGTTTCAGCATAAAACACTTTTTCAATACTATCGCTTCTATCAATTATTGGAAAAAAATCGGGCATGTTATACAACTTCTTTTCACGTTTTATTTTGTTTGGATTCATTTGAATCACCCCAAAGTTTCTAAAATGCTCATCATCGCTTGCCACATTCCAAGTTAAAATTCTAAAGTAATCATCGGGCGATTTTACAATAGAAATATTTTTTAAAGAATCGAAATTATAAAAATAAGAATTGTTGGTTTTTAATGTTCTAGCAAGGGTTCTAATAAAGTTTTTACCACTACTAATTCTGGTCATTTCATCTAAACTGGTAACCATTTTTTGAGCCAAACCACTTAGTCTTATTTCAGCATCTTTTAAAGTATCGAGCGTTAAAGAGTCAATTTTTTGCGCATTGCTCACAAATCCTAAAAAAATAAAAGTTATTACACAAAAAGTATGTTTCATTACGCAATAATAAACGAAAAATAGTGTTAATTATTATTTACTAGCAGCTCTTCTTGCTCTTTCTTTTAAAATTAAATTTAGCTCCCTTCCTGTTTGACCAGCTACACTGGTGTTTTCGGCTGCGCGTCTAAACAAATAAGGCATAACTGCTTTTACCGGACCATACGGCAAATACTTTGCCACATTATAACCTGCATTGGCTAAATTATAACTTAAATTATCGCTCATTCCATATAATTGACTAAAAAATATGCGCTTATCATCATTTACTATATTGGCGTCAAGCATTAATTGAGCTAATAAACGGCTACTATCTTCGTTATGAGTTCCTGCGCAAATACTAATTCTTTCAATATTTTCTATACAATAAATAAGAGAATTGTTGTAGTCTTTATCACTATTTTCTTTAGTAGTTTGAATTGGATCAAGGTAATTTAAAGTTTGTGCTCGTGCTCGTTCCTTTTCCATATATGCACCTCTAACCAATTTTACACCTAAAAAATAATTATTAGCTAAAGCATGTTGGTGGCTTTCCTTTAAAAATGCCAACCTATCATGGCGATACATTTGCAAAGTATTGTAAACAATGGCTTGTTGTTTATTAAACTTTTCCTTCATAGCTGTGGCTAAATTGTCAATAGCCAATTGAATCCAAGTTTCTTCTGCATCAATAAATAGGCGAACATTATTATCGTAAGCTGCTTTACAAATTTTTTCAATTCTTGAAACCACTTTTTGATATTCAGCCGCTTCTTCAACCGTTAACATTTCATTATTGTTTACTTTTTCAAGCAAAGCAAAACGAGCAACACCAGTTACTTTAAATACACAAAAAGGAATTTTAGGATTATCCTTGGCTTTGTTAATGGTATCAATTGTTTCCTTGCAAGTGTAATCAAAATCCTCTTCAGCTTCTTTCCCCTCTACCGAGTAATCCAAAATAGTACCAATATGGTATTTATACAAATTATCAATAGCCAATTCACATTCTGTAATACTTTCACCACCAACAAATTGCTTATATACTGTTTTTTTTATAATTGGTTTTATAGGTAAATGTAAAGCAAATGCAGTTTCAACCAAAGGAGTGCCTATTTTTACCAACCAATTTATTCCAATTGCTTTAAACAATAAGTACGAAGTTCTTAATTCTGAGTTATTTTTCGATTTGAATGCAATTTCAGTATTTGAAAAATCTAAGTTTAATATTTTATTAGTCATAAAGGGCTTTTAAAAATAAAGTTTAATTTAGCAGCGCAATTATAAGTTTTTAAAAACATTGTTTTACGCTACTGATGAAAGTTATTTACGATAAAAATTATAAAGTATTTTTTGGTGCTGATGTTTTAAATGAATTAGCACAAACAATTATTACTAAAGGATATAGTCACGTTTTTGTTTTGGTTGATGAAAATACAGAAAAATATTGTTTACCCATTTTAAAACCATATCTCGAAAAATTTACTGTAATAAAAATTGAAAGTGGCGAAAAAAATAAAAATTTAGCCTCGGCCGAACTTGTTTGGCATAGTTTACAACAAAATTTAGCCAATAGAAATACCGTTTTGTTAAATTTAGGTGGAGGTGTTTTAGGCGATTTAGGAGGATTTTGTGCAGCTACTTATAAACGCGGAATTGATTTTATGAATATCCCAACTACCCTTTTAGGAATGGTAGATGCTTCAATTGGTGGTAAATTAGGAATAGATATTAACCATTACAAAAATTTAATCGGCTTATTTAAACATCCTGAACAAGTTTTTATATACCCCAATTTTATTTCCACGTTACCCAATATTGAAAAAACCAATGGTTTAGCAGAAATTTTTAAACATTCATTGGTAGCTGATAAAAAGCTTTTTGAAAAGATAATTACTTCTAACCAAATTGATTTTGAGCACATGGAAAAACTCATTGAAAAATCAGCTAAAATAAAAATAGAAATTGTAAATAAAGATCCAAACGAAAAAGGATTACGAAAAGTATTAAACTTTGGCCATACTATTGGCCATGCCATTGAAACCTTTAGTTTAACTAACGATGCAGTGCCATTAAAACATGGCGAAGCAGTGGCCATTGGTATTATTTGTGAAACCTACTTATCGTATAAATTATTTAATATTGATGATAAAGATTTAGGTAAAATAGTACAATTTATTACTGTCAATTTTAACAAATACATGCCTAAATGGGATGTAAACGAATTATTTAAAATTATGCAAAACGATAAAAAAAATAATAATTCAAATATCAATTTTACCCTTCTTAAAAAAATTGGAAAAGCAGTAATCGATTGCAATTGTAGCAACGAATTGATAATGGAATCACTTGAATTTTATAAGAACCAAGCTTATTTAAATTAATTAAATGCATAAGCTAATTCATCAAAACATTGCCAATTTTAACATTTCTATTCATTTACCTTCCTCAAAAAGTATCAGTAATAGAGCACTTATTTTAAATGCATTTTACAACCATCAAGTAAAATTGCACAATATATCGGAAGCTGATGATACCCAATTAATGCTAACCGCATTAAATACAACTAATACCGATATAAATTTAAAAAATGCTGGCACCTGTATGCGTTTCTTAGCTGCTTTTTTTGCAGCCCAAAACCATGAAGAAGTTAATTTATTGTGCAGCAAAAGAATGGAACAACGCCCCATTGCTGATTTAGTAAATGCCTTGCAAAATTTAGGAGCAGAAATTAGCTATTTAAATTCGTTAAATTTCCCACCATTAAATATAAAAGGGAAAATATTGAATGGGGGAAATATTGCTATCAATGCATCAGAAAGTAGTCAATTTATTTCAGCCTTAATGCTGATTGCGCCATTTATAAATAATGGACTTACAATGGAATTACTTGGAAATATAGCCTCCTTTGATTACATTAAAATGACAGCTTTATTAATGGAAAAATTTGGTTTAACAGTTAACATAAACAACCAAATTATAACCATACCTAATCAGCCTAATGCGCCAATAATAAATGAATATACCATAGAAAATGATTGGAGCAGTGCTGCATTTTGGTATTTAACTTGTTGTTTAAATAATCAAATTTCCATTAGCCTAAAAACATTATCCTTAAATAGTATTCAAGGTGATAAAATAACACCCGAAATTTTCAAGCAATTAGGAGTAAATACCACTTCAAACTTTGATCATTTAATCATTCAAAAACAATTAGAAGCGAAGCCAACTTGTTATTTTGATTTAGGTAATTGCATTGATTTAGCTCCTGCACTTTGCGTTGCTTGTGCAGCTCTAAATATAAATGCAACCATAACCGGTTTAGAAAATTTGGTAATTAAAGAAAGTAACCGATTAGAAGCTATAGTTACAGAGCTAAAAAAACTAGGTTATAACATCACATTTAATAGTAATACCATTTTCACCCATCCGTCAAGCTTTATTGATTTTGAAAAACAAGTTACCATTAATACCTATAGCGACCATAGAATTGCCATGGCATTTGCCCCATTAGCATTAAAGTTTAAAAATTTAAGTTTAGATAACTTAGAAGTGGTTAATAAATCTTATCCTAATTTTTTTGCTGAATTGGCTAAAGTTGGAATCCAAACTACAAGTCTTTCGAAAATTGAATAGAGGTTGGAATTGGTTTTTTTATGCCATGTTTGTCAAATGCTTCTTTTATTTTTTCAGTAATTCCAAAATGCACCTTCCAATAATTTTCTACTTCGGTAAAAGGCCTCACTGTAAACACCACCATGCCGTCTTCAGTGCTCAATACATCTACTTCAGGTAATGGAAAATTTAAAACTCCATCAAAATTTTTGCAAACATCTATTAAAATTTCTTTTGCTTTAGTTAAATCTGTATCCGCTGCCACGCTGGTTTTCAAATCTACCCTTAAGCTACCCTGCTTTGAATAATTAATTATGGTAGCATTAGAAACTGCACCGTTAGCCAAAATAATTGTTTTATGATCGGGAGTTAACAAGATGGTATTAAATATTTGAATTTCGGTAACCACACCACTTTGCCCTTGCGATTCAATTAAATCACCTACTTTAAATGGCTTAAACACCAATATTAAAACTCCACCTGCAAAGTTTGATAACGAACCTTGTAAAGCCAATCCTACGGCTAAACCCAATGCTCCAATAACTGCTACAAATGAAGTGGTTTGAATGCCTAACATACCCGCAACGGTAATAAGCAACATTATTTTTAAAGCCACACCAATCATGCTGCTTAAAAATGATTGTAACGATACATCTAAACCATTTTTCTTTAGTCCTTTTGCAGCAAATTTTGATAACCAATTTATTAAATATAAACCAATTACAAAAACTAAAATTGACCCGATTAATCTAGGACCAAATACATAAATAAAAGCTAATAATTGCTGGGTAATTGCCGATGTTTCCATAATATAATTTGAAGGTGTTTATTATTTTTTATTCAACCAAATTATAACTAATTATGATATTAGTTAATGAACTATTTAATGCCAATTGTTTGGCAATATTTTTATCAACTTGTAAAATTACATCTGGATCGTTATTCTCCAAAACACCTGTAATTCTTACATAAATTTTCTTATAATTTTCAGTACTAGTAATTAAAATTAATGTTCCAATAGGAATATTTTTATGGCTTATTCCAATAAATCTATCATCCGAAAAATAGCACAAACCTTTTTCGTCAAAGTGTTTTATTCTATCAACCTGGTCTGATTTTGAAATGGTTTTTTGTAATTCAGGATCAATGGTATTTAAAGCCAAATAAGGTTTACGTGCCCTTTCTAAATTCACTATTAAGTATTGCCCCACCCTAATTCTACTTTGGTATAAATTATTCCAATTGGCAATATCTGATGGAGAAATCTTATACTTTTTAGCAATTCCTTCAATGGTTTCTCCATTTTGAACTAAATGAGTAAATGACTCTTTGGTATCGCCAGCACTAGCATTGGCATGCACTTCTTTTAAATTTAAATCCTTAGCATTATCTTCTACTGTTTTTTTAGCATTGGTATCTAATTTATCAGTTGGAGGTAATAATGGATCTCCCCAATTATATCTTAACGATGAATCTTTTACAATGGGTAAATTTTTCTTTTTTGAATCATTACCAATTTGCGCTATCACCTGATTGATTGTATCATTATCAGTTTTTGAATTAACGTTTTCGTTTGCTGAATTTTCGGGTACTTTTTTAGCTTGCTCAGCCAATAATTTATTATTTTCAGCTTCTACCTTATCTATATCTAAGCCAGTAAGTTTAAGTAAGGTAACTTTATTAGTTGGAATTAATAATATTTGTCCTGTTTTAAGTTTTGGTGTTTTTAAATTATTGGTATTTACAATCTTTACATTGGTTGAGTAATTTTCTTTTGCAATTCTACTTAAATCCTCCCCACTAATTACTAAATGTTTTATGTAGTATCTGCCTAATTTTTTGATAACAGTATAATCACCCAACTTTAACTCATTCGGATTTAAATCTGAATTGCTTTCATTGATTATTTCATTAAAAATAGGTGTTTTTTCACTAGTAGTTGGAATGGCTTCAGCTACTATTGGTTCTTCTTTAGTCTTTTCAGTGTTTAATTTTACTACTTCGTTATTTTCAGTAAAATTCATTGGTGCATCGGTAGTTGTTTCAATTATTTCTTTCTTTGGCCTAACTACAGGAATTTTAATTATTTTACCAACTGTTAAAGTATTATTTATTAAGTTGTTTTTACTTGAAATTTCATTAACGGTACAGTTATAATATTTGGCAATGTTTTCAATTTTATCACCATTTCCAATCTTATATACAATCAAACTATTAGCACCTTTAAATTCATTTCTAATTTCTTGTCCATTTAGTGAAGGCTTGCTTACATTGGCTTTTATATTAGTTGTATTTGGTGTTTGTATTGGATTTTTATCTCCATTATTTTCATTGATGGTTTGCTGCTTGGTTACAATAGGTTTTTCTATTTCCGCATTATTTACATCAGTTGTTCCAGTTGATGGAGTTACTGATTTAGGAACCTCTTTTACAATTGGTGATTCTATTGGGTTGCTTGTTTCAGAAACAACAGGAATTTTAATAATTTTACCAGGCGTTAAGGTATTGCTAACTAAATTATTTTTACTTGAAATATCGCTTACACTGCAATTATAAAATTTAGCAATTTGCTCAATTAAGTCACCAGCGCCAACTTTATAAACTATTAAACTATTAGCACCTCTAAATTCTGTTCTAATTTCCTGACCGAATAGTTTAGGCTTTTCAGCAATTGATTTTGGTTCATTTATGTTATCACCAAACTTAGGCAATGAACTTCCATTACTAGCTACCTCATTCTTTTTTACATTGGTAGGTTTTGCATTTTTAAAATTATCACCAAATTTAGGTAAAGTATTTTCTTGCACTTCGGCTTCTTTTTCTTTAGTAACTTTAGTAGTAACACCAGCCATTCCTGAGGCAGGAACTTTCAATGTATTTACACCTTTTAAAGTACCATTTGTTTGTGGATTTTCATCAATTAAAGTACGCTCTAAAACTTTGAATTTCTGCGCAATAGATTCCCAAGTATCACCTGGTTTTACTTTATAAATGATATAATCTTTACCCTTAATTGTTCTTATAACCAACTCATCATTTTGCTGCGCAAAAACTGAACTAATTAAAAAATATACTGCAATACAAAGTGATAGTAAATGTTTCATTTTTACTAAAATTTATTTTGTATCAAAAATACAGCTAAATATTACAAAGTATTAATCTTAAAAATCAATTTATATGCAATAATTGTGGATTGTCTATTTTGTGAGAGTAAATAATTGAAAAATTTAAAATAAATAAGATAAAATTGCAGCAATGACAGAACAGTTAAAAAAGATTTTATTTGTTACAGCATTTCCTCCAAATGAACTGACTGCGGGACAATATTTTTCTAAAGATTTAATCAATCAACTAGCGGAACAATTTGAAATTGAATTAATTACTTTTTCTTACAAGAACCACGTTATAGATGTTAATCCAAAAGTAAAATATAAAATTTTCAAATTAAATTCATTCACAAAACTTACCAATTCTATAAATAAATTTTATATTCATCCAATATTTACAGCAAGGTTCAATTCTAATTGGAATAATATCATAAAGTTAAAAGCACAAAAAGCAGATTATATTTTTTTTGACTTTTCTCAAGTACTTATCTACGATTTTTATTTAAATCATCCTCAAAAAATGATAAGATTACACGATATAATTGCACAAAAATACACTAGAGGAAGTATATTTAATAAAATGCAATTTTTATGGGTAAAACTATCAGAAAAGTATCTACTTAAATATAGTAATTCAATTTTCACACTTAGTAATAAGGATGCGAAACTGCTCGATTTAAATTATAAAAGGAAATCTATAATTTTTAATGGCCCATTAAAACCAATAACATTTAATTTAGAGAACAATAATATAAATAATAATGAATTTTGTTTTTATGGAGCTTGGAACAGAAGAGAAAATGAAATGGGTTTAATTTGGTTTATATATAAAGTATTACCAAGTTTAAGTACTAACTTTACTTTTAAAATAATTGGCCCTGGTTTAAGTAAAAAATTAAGATTAAAAATTAACGAATTTGGTAATTTAAAATATTTAGGATTTGTTGAAAACCCACTATTAGAAATATTTAAATCATCTGGATTAATAGCTCCTATTTTCTCAGGAGCAGGCATAAAAATTAAAGTTTTAGACTCAATAAGTGTCGGTACTCCTGTTATTGGAACTGATATAGCTTTTGAAGGTATTGAAGTAAATAGTGAAATTTGTGCATTAATTGAATGCAAAACAAGTGAAGAATTTATTGATGCAATTAATAATTTTAATCCTCCTAATTTATTGCAAAAAATTAGTCTAATTAATGCTATAAAAAATCATTATAAAGCAGACAATATTACAGATTTTTTTAAATAAAAAACCTTTTGCATTTATCTGATATTATTTAAATATAATAATTCATGCCTTCTAATCATTCTTTCTATTGAGAATTCTTGTGATTTTATAAAGCCATTTTTTGCAATTTTATTCGCTAAATTTTTATTATTTAAAACTAAATTTATTTTTTCGAACAAATCATCACTAGAATTTTGTTTAAACATAAGCCCATCTAAATCACTAATTATTATTTCTTTAAAAATGTCTATATCTGATACAATAACTGGTAATTTAAAAGCCATTTTTTCCAATAATGAAATTGGTAAACCTTCAAAAAGAGAGGGAAATACCGCAATATGACTATAGGATAAAATAGTGGCCACCTCATTGCTGTTACCAAATAAAATTACACTTTCTTGTAAACTGTTTTTTTGTATAAATTTTTCAATTTTTTCTCTCTCTTTTCCATCACCAATTAAAAATAACACCACGTTTTGGTTTATTTCAACAACTTTTTTCCATGCTTCTAATAATAAAAGGTGATTTTTACCTACATCTAGTCGCGATAAATAAGTGACAACTGTTCTATCATTTATTAACTTTTCTATTTCTATATTGGTTTGTGGTATAAAATTTTTGAAATCAATTCCATTGTACACTAACTCAACTTTATTTTTAAAAATTTTATTTAAGTTATTTTTTAAGCCTTTTGAAATAGCAATAATTATTGAATCGTTAAGTTTTAAAGCCAGCTTTTCTGAATTTAACCTAATCCAATTAACAAATCCTTTATTGGAATAATATAATCCAGAGGTGTGTACAGTATGAAAATGTGAAACCTTAGCTTTTGAAAGTTTAATGGCTAAGCAAATAATAACTAACCATACAAATAACGCATGACTATGAATAACATGAGGATTTATGTGATTTATTTTTTTTCTAAGCAATAGTATAAGAGGGATAAAAATAGTAACTATCTTAAATCCATTAAAACTGCGCTCGCTAAAGGGAAGTATATGAACTTTTACATGTGGAAGTAGCTTGGCAGTCTGTTCATTATT
This sequence comes from Methylacidiphilales bacterium, assembly GCA_041730515.1. Lineage (GTDB taxonomy): Bacteria > Bacteroidota > Bacteroidia > UKL13-3 > UKL13-3 > JAAFJM01. The sequence goes on from JBGSBN010000018.1 coordinate 21,213, forward strand.
ATCATTTGACAATAACACCAAATGAATATCAAACTTTTCAGTAGAAAGATTATTGCATAAATTAAGTATTACATTTTCTCTGCCACCAATTCCAAATGAATTAGCTATTTGAATAATTCTAATTTTAGCCATGGTAATGCTAGCTTTTTATTTTTAAAATATATAAACTCATCAACTAAATTCAAATAGAATTTTGCATTGAAAAAAATTGGCAAATTCTTTAACATGATAAAAAATGCAATAAATTTACATGCAATATTACCTCTAAAAATTGCTGTTCTTACTATTTTTATAATTCGCATTTTGTACCAGAAATTAACAGCCTCCATATCTTCATTGGTCATATTTACCATATTAATTTCAAAGAAAATTTTCTTGATTTTTTTAAATTCAATTATTGCATTTAATAATAATGGTGCAAACCAATTAACTTGAAAATTTAATGATAGAACTCTTAATGAATCTAATGAAATGTTATAATTTAAAAACAGTTTTAAATTATTTTGAGCTTGCATTAAGGCATTTTCACTTTGTTCAAATTTATTTTTATAAGATACACTTGTATTATTAATTCTGTAAAAATATCTACTTTCATCTCTTTCATCTACAAAAACTTTATAATTATTATAAATTATTTTTGAAAACAATACATAATCTTCTATATGTTTATTATTTAATTTATCTTCATATAAAATTTCTTTCAAAATAGTTGATTTTATCAAAATACCAGGATGAGGCATAGGTGTTTCAAATAAACATTTAAATTTAAGTGCATAGAAGTTTGAACAGTTAAAATAACTGATTTTTCCTATAACATTTCCTTTATTATTTACCTCAAAAAGAAATGTTGATAATACTTGTAAGTCAAAATTATTATTTATTAGATTTACTTGTCTTTCTATTCTTTTTATATCCAAAAAGTCATCAGCATCTATTCTTGCAATGTAATCACCTGAACAAATTTCAATTCCTTTATTTAAGCTTTTTATCAAACCTAAGTTTGTCTTATTTATAACAATTTTTATTCTATTATCAAGCAAACTGAAAGATTTAAGTATATTTAATGTTTCATCTTCAGATCCATCATCAATTGCAATAATTTCAATGTTATGGTATGTTTGATTCACTATGGACATAAGCGCCTCATGCAAATATTTTTCTGCATTATAGCAAGGTAACAAAATTGAAATTTTCAAACTTTTCATAACAGTTTTTTTATATTATTTTTTAAATATCTATATAATGCTAATTTATTTAACTGTTGAAAAAATAGTTGTTGGATATATCTTTTTTTTATTTTTTTTATTCCTACTTGTGCCTCCTTATAATTTAAATATTGATTTAAAATTTTAAGCTCATTATCTTTCATTTTTTTTAAATTTAATGAAGAATTGGTGTTGTGTTTTCTATAAAAAGCTAGTTTTTTATCTAAAAAACCTACTTTATTTTTCTCTGCTATTTTTAACCACATATACCAATCTTCTATACCAATATTTTCATCATATTTCCCAACCTCCACCATTACTTGTTTTCTTGTTAATACTCCAATATCGAAAATAAAATTACTTTTTAAAAGCTCCTTAAAAACATTTCCACTAAATGGGTTTTCTATAATGTAATCCTTTATCAAATCATTATTTTGAAAATAAAGGTATCCATTTGTATATACCATTGCATAATCTAAGTTGTTTTCTAAAAAATTAACTTTTAGTTCAATACTATCATTTGTTAACCAATCATCGGTAGAAATGCACAGAACATATGTTCCTGAACATTCATTTAGTGCCTTGTTCAAATTATTAGACACACTAAAATTGTCATTTCGTTTTATTGTTTTATAACTTATTGCAGATTTTTGTAACAAGCTTAGCCCAATTTGATAAGAATTATCAGTGGAATTATTATCTATAAAAATAATTTCTATGTTTTTATAGGTTTGCTCAAAAATGGAACTAAAACACTGATTGATATACTCCTCGTGATTCCAGCATAAACAAATAATACTCACCAAAGGATATTTATTATTTTCAGACATATATTATTTAATGGTAAAAAAAACTTTCGTAGATAACAAATGTATTAGAAAAAAAATTAAAATAAGTAACCAATCCGCTCAAACTAGTGATTTAATAGGTATTTATTTTTAAACCCTGCCCCCAAAGCGCTGAAAAGAAATAACTTAATTAAGTTTTTGTACCCATTTAATTTTTTAAGAAATCTATATTTTTTAAATAATAGCGTTTATAGCTTAGTTCAGCGGCTTCAAAAACCATTAATGCGCTGTACATACCAATAAAGGTTACAATAATTAACATTTACTACTTCCAAAAAGCCATTTTTGGTAAATAATTTTAAACGTTTGTATTTTACTACTATTAATTCCTAATTCTTAAAACAGGTTAATATTAATTTAGTCAAAATAAACTAATACTTAGTTAACCTTTTGGTAGCCTAAAAAATGACAAATTTACCGCCAAATACTTAACTGAGTGCGCCAAATGATTAACTGAGTGCTCCAATAGCATAACTAACTGCCCTTTTGTCTTAACTGAGCGCACTCTATTATTAACTTACTACCCTTTTTTAGTAACAAAGTGTTCGCAAATAACAACTATGCAAACCAAATGCTTAACTGAAAATGCTAAATAATTAACTGAGTGTACTTACCTTATTACTAAGTATTCAGCAGCTATTTTTATGCAATAGTAAGTTTTGAAAAAATATGCTTTCAAAAAAATTTTACTTTATTATTTAAAAAACATTTTTTAGTTTTGATATAGTTTTAACCTAAAACAAATAAAAATATGACTAAAGAAAATGAAACTAGAAGTTATCCAATGTCTGATGCTGACTTGGGAAAAACAGCAATGGGCCTTGTCACTACTATTAAACGCGATGCCACCGAGTTTGCCACACGAAACATTACTGCTACCGAAGTAGCCAGTTTTGAAACCATGGCAGACGATTTTAACAATACCCCAACCGATGAAGAATTGGTAGGCGAGTTAAAAGATGCCACCGATACCAAAAACAAAACCATGAACGATATTAAAGTTGCCATTCGCCCTATTAGAAATATGGCCGATTTGGCCTTTAAAGGAAAAGGAAAATACAGCAGCTTTGCCTTTAAAGACATGGATTCGATGAACGATTTTGAAACCTTTAAATTGGCTACCAGAGTGGTACGCGTAGGCACCAAACACTTGGCAGAATTAACAAGCCAAGGTTTAACCCAAAGCCAATTGGCTGCCCTGCAAACCTTAGCCAATTTACTTTTTAGCCAAATGGAAGTAGCAGAAGACAAAGCTGAAAACCGCGATATAGAAACCCAAAACCGTGTACAAAAAGGAAATACCCTTTGGGATAAAATGGTAACTTTGGCTAGCATAGGCAAAAGCCTTTATGCCGATACCAACCCTGCTAAGTATAACGATTATGTGTTAATTACCACACCTCCTCCACCACCAGCTAACCCTGCCGAAACTCCTAAAGCGTAACTAATAAACCAAAACCAAAAAGCTTCAACATTTTGTTGGAGCTTTTTGGTTTATACAATTAACAATTTGGCCAAGGTCGATGTCCTCACAGTACCTTATTCCATTGGCAATAGTACCAAATTACCTTTCAAAATTTATTTGTAAAATTTTACTAAACCACTTGTTTTAAATGAAATAAGTTTATATTTGATTTAATAAAAAACTAATTTTAAGTATGACAGCCGTTGCTGTTTTGCAAACCGCAATTAGTGTTATTAGCATTTGAAATGCGAAGAATATAACTCTTATTAATATATTTACTTTATGTCTCTAAAAACCATTACAGATAAAGAAAGGATTTACTTTTTAACATCAACAGTTGTTGATTGGGTTGATGTTTTTACTCGCCCTGTTTATCGTTACATAATTACAGATTCATTAAAACATTGCATTAACGAAAAGGGATTAGAATTATTTGCTTGGGTTATTATGTCCAATCATATACATTTAGTTGCAGCATCAAAACAAGGTTTTGATTTGAGTGATACTATACGTGATTTTAAAAAGTATACAAGTAAACAAATTACAGCAGCTATTTTAACTGAAAATGAAAGCCGCAAAGATTGGATGATAAATAGATTTGAATATGCAGGTAGGCATGATAAGAAAATAAAAAATTATAAGTTTTGGCAAGATGGAAACGAAGCTAAACCAATTTATAATTTTGAGTTTTTAAAACAAAAAATAGATTATATCCATAATAATCCAGTAAAAGCTGAAATTGTTGAATATGCTGAGCAATACAAATTTAGTTCAGCAATTGATTATGCTGGAGGAAATGGCTTACTTAAAGTATCATTGGCATGGTAAAAAGCGGATTACAAATCCTTAAAATAAATGATTCGGATTGCAAATCCGAACCAGCGGGAATGTCTTTGGAAAATGTCGATATTTTAATCACATCTTATGGTATAACAAATGATAAACCAAGCGGAAGAATTTACTTTCAATCAATTATTACTGATGCAGAAGGAACAAGAATACCAATAATTGGATTAGGTTTAATTGAACTAAAAGGAAACGTAAATTTATATTTTAGAAATGTTGACATTTATGCAAATGACAACACAATTGATTACATACCGTATGTAAATAAAACCATATTTGGTTTAAGTCAAAGTTATTCAAAGATTACTTTTGAAACCATGTTAATTTATTTAGATGGATTATATAGTTTGATAAAAAATTGTCATATAAACTATACACTAATAGAATCAAAATTTGTAAATACAAGCATAGTTGGCTCTGGTAGTTCAAGTATTTCTCCAACCAATGGAGGTGCTATTAACATGGCTGTTGATAATATCCAAATTGGAAGCTCTTTGAGCATTAGTATTCAAAATCAATCGAATACAGGTTGGTTAGATACTCAAATCATTCAAAATAACTTTTAAACAAGTAAAACCATGAAAAATTTAATTAAAACAATAATTCTTTTATTTACATTGTTTATGTATAACAATTTAAAAGCGCAGATTTGCGAATTTGATAAAATTGTTAATGACCAAAATTACAAAGGATTTAAAATTTTAGAAACTAAAAGTAAACAAATTCTAATAGCAGGTATTAAAGGCTATATGTATAATATACAGACCCCAGATCACCTTCAACATGTTCTCACAAAAATGGATAAATGTGGTAATGTTTTATGGCGTATTTCTCCTGATAGTTCAATTGGTAGATATGCCCAAATGGATTTGATAGATTTAATTGAAGAAGAAAATGGAGATTTAATGTTAATAGTTTATTATTTTAACAGGTATTCTTCTATATCCGTTCTTCGCAACGAATACATTTATTTTAAGCTTGATTCTAATGGTAATTTAAAATGGCGCAAAAATACGAACGAAATTTATGTTGATAAATATAAAAAAGTTTACTCAACCGAAAAAATAAGTAATAACAGTTACTTGTTTTTAACGGCAATAGACAGTAACAATATCAGTACCACAACAAAAATAAATATATATGATACCTTGGGTAATTTATTGCTTACCAAAAATATAGATACCACAGCATTCCTGCAGCAAAAGATATTTATTACACATTTAAAAAATGATACCACCATAATGGTAGCCAAAGCAGAAAATAACAATGTAAAGTTAATTAACTTGGATATTGCTGCCAATGTAAAGGAGAACAATATAATTTATACGCCTGTAGGCTTTAACTTATTGCAAATTTTGTATAATCAAACTAAAACTGAACTTATTATTACAAGAAGAAAAATAGCCGACACTTCACTTCATGTGGCTAAGTATAATTTAAGTGGTGTTTTAATAAGTGATACACTTTTAATGGATACCGCATTTAAAAAAGCAATTCTTTATTATTCTGATTCCAATTTAAACGTATTTATTAATAATTACAGTTACGTAATGCCAACGGATGCTAATTATAAGATATTTTGGAAAGATTATACACAAAATAGTGGTATTGACCACAAACTTTTTGATTGCGCTGGTGTAGTTAAAACACATGATAATTCACTAATAATTTTGGGAAACCAAGGTTCTTCTGGTGGAATGTCAAGCCAATGGTATTGGAGTTTTGTAAAAAAAATGAACATCATAAAATTTATAAAAACTATTACTATACTAGGTGCAAACTCAATCAATACCCAAGGAGGATTATTACAGCTTACTGCTGCCATATTACCAACCAACGCAGCCAACAAAAACATAATTTGGAGCATAAGCGATACCAACTTAGCTACCATAACCC
>JBGSBN010000019.1:0-27239 GCA_041730515.1 Methylacidiphilales bacterium
CTCTGTTCAGCACTTGGCGGGCTAAGAAAGTTTGTTGTTGGTTTCTTTCCATTCTTCCAAACATGGCTTCATCGTAAAAATAATCGTTATAGCCTGTAGTTCCGCCTGCTTGAAAATAAGTTCTACTTTGATTCAACTCAGCTGTTGCTGTGCTTTGCTCGTTTAAGAATGTACCTGCAAATAGACGAATATTGGCTTTCTTTTTACCAGCATTATATGAAATACCTTGATTTACTTCAAAGCTTAAACGGGTAAAGCTATAATCAGCAGTTCCAACTTGAAGATTGGTTTTAAAATAAGTTGGATAAGTAGCTAAGTTATGAGCCAATTTGTAAGTAATATCCATAGCCGACATGCTTTGGTTATTGAAATTACTTAAATAGCCTTCACTTGTTTTGTTTTCAAGTACAGTAACATGGCGTAAAATTACTTTGTTTTCATACAAACTGCGAGCAGTTGCTTGTTTAAAATCTAACTCAATGCTTGGAGCCAATTTTTCATACGAAATATCAGTTGATCCGTCAAAACTTTTTGTTCCAAACCTTGAAGTATTAATACCAATTTTTATGTTTTTTAAAATAGTACTGCTTATATGAAAATTCCTTGCAATACTTAAATAACCATTTAAATCGTTTGTGGTAAAACTGTATAATGGCGTAAAGTTAAACTCTGTTTTTGGGTCAGGGAAAAAATCGTTATTGATAAATAAACCTAACATATTTCCATTATAATTATTCCAAGCGTAAAGCGGAATACAAAATATTTGTCGCTTGTTTGGGTTTTCTAATGCGGGTAAAAAACGAACACTCAAAGGCTTGTGCAGCGCATTGTTTTTTCTATACAATTCAATGCTCGATTGATTTTGATCTATTTGCAAATTTTTCATTAAGCTATCCTTAGCCAGAAGTGGTATTAAATCCAGTTTCTTTTTACCTACAAATCCATCATATTTTTTAGTTCTTATGGGATGATTATCTATATTTAAAGATGTAATACTGAACGGAACACTTAAACCACTTAAGTTTTTAACTGTAATTTGGTTGTTTCCAATTTTAGTAATTTTATAATCCATTTTTTGGGTAGAGCCCAAAATGTCATCAAAAAACCAGCTTAAATTTTCATTTGTAAACGCTTCGGCATGTTGCCTAAAATCGTTTGGTAAAGGGTGTTTAAACTTCCATTTTTCGTAATAAATATTCATCATGGCATCAAATTTTTCGTTGCCTAAATAATTTTGAAGCATGTAAAAACTCAATGGGTTTTTGGCGTAAATAATAGCACCATAGTTAAAATCGGTATAAGTGGTAGAAGGTAAATTTCCTGCTTGGTCTTCATTTTTTCGTGCAGTAATTCCATAAAGCAATCTCGCTTGACCAAAACCTTTTACATCTAAATTGAAAACATCTCTCAAAAAGTCTTTTTGCCCTGTGGTTTTAGCTTTTGATTCATCTTCTTTTTCTTGTGTGCAACGGCTTTCGTAGTAAGTATTCAAACTTTCGTCCATCCAAGGGTATTCGCGTTCATTGCTTCCTAAAATACCATAAAACCAATTATGTCCTACTTCGTGAATAATCGTTGTTCTGTCAATACTGGCGCAATTGGTAATGGTTGGGTATTCCATTCCCCCACCTGCCTCCAGAGGCGTAATTACAACTTGAGCCAAGTTGTAAGGGTAATTTCCAATATGGTCAGAGTAATATTTTACACCTTCGTTTATGTAATTAATTCCGCTGTTATTAATGCGTTTGGCAAATAACCAAGTAGCTACTTTTTTGCCATTTTCTAAAGTAATTTCACCCTTTTTTACATTAAATTCTTTGCTTGCAAACCATGCAAAATCGTAAACTGAATCTTGTATATAACGAACAGTTTTAAACATTGAACTAGAGAGAGGTCTTTCTTCAAATTGTTTTACTTCGCTTTCGGCTAATTTATTTAAAAATGCTTCTTCTTCTTTGTTTTGTAAATTACCAGTTGCTGCCAACACATAATTTTTAGGTAATGTAATACTTACATCAAAGCTTCCAAATTCGCTATAAAATTCACCTTGGTCCAAATAGGGGATAGGGTTCCAACCGTTCACATCATAAACTGCGGGCTTTGGAAACCATTGGGTGATGCAATACAATTGTTTTTCGTGGCCTAATCGGCTATATACTTTTGGTAGTTGAACATAAAAAGGTGTACCTATAGTTATTTTTTCTCCTGGTGCTAAAGGTTGGTTTAAAGTAAGTACTGCTATGTCAATATCTTTGGTTAAGTTCCATTTTACCGCTGAATTATTAACCACAAAGCTTAAACTATCAATGCTTCCTTGTTCTTCTGGTTTGGCAAAATAAAAATCAGTTTTGCCATTTTCTAAATGTTGTTTGGCAAATGCTGTATTTCTATTGGCGTAAGCATTGGGCCACACATGCATATAAATTTGGTTCAACACATTGGGGGAATTATTGGTATAAACCATACTAATTTGTCCTTCTAAAGCGTTTTTATTATCATCAAGCTTTACTGAAATGGAGTAAGCTACATGCTGTTGCCAGTTAGCTTGATTTAATTTTTTGGTGGTGCTTTGGGCAATTAAATTTACCGCAAAGGCTAACAATAAAATTAATGAAATTATTTTTTTCATGTGTGATAATGTTGTTTTTAACAAGGCTTCAAATATTTATAAAATATCTGACCTGAAAAAGACCATTTAAATAATTTATGAAGTTATATTTGTAGCACCCAATTTAAAATTTGCGTATGATAGATGGAGATGATTTTTTGAGTGAAGATGTAAGCAATGATGTACAACGTTATGAAAAAATGTTGCGCAACAAAACTACCGAATACTTTGATGCTGAAACCCTTGAAGGAATAATTGATTACTATATTCAAACCAATAAGTTAAAAAAAGCCTTTGCTGCTGTTACTTATGCTTTAAATTTATACCAATCGCACAGCGAGTTTTTATTACAAAAAGCTGAAGTTTATATTTTAGGCGAACGATACGAAAGCGCTTTAGAAGAGCTAGAAATGGTGGAAAGTTTTGAACCATTTAATACCGATTTACATTTACTAAAAGGCGAAACATTGATTAACCTTCGTCAGTTTAACGAGGCTGCTATTTGTTTTGAAAAAGCTTTACAATATACCGATGAACGCTTGGATATGCTTTTTGAAATAGCTTATGTTTACGAAGATTGTGACCTATTTGCCAAAGCAGTGGATTATTTTAAAATATTAATTAATGAGTTCCCCGAAATTGAGCAATCGTATTACGAAATAGGGCATTGTTTTAATCAATTAGGAGATTTTGAAAATGCTATTTTTTATTACAAACAATTAATTGATAACGATCCATATAGCACCACAGGATGGTATAATTTAGGTATTATTTACTACAAAACAGAAAGGTTTGAAGAAGCCTTAGATGCGTATGAATTCTGTTTAGCAATTGATGAAGAATTTACTGCTGCTAAGTTTAATAAAGCCAATGTATTGGTTGAGTTGGAGCGATACGAAGAGGCCATTAAAGAGTATAACAGTGGCATTGCTGAGGATGGAGTAGATGCCATTACTTATTGTAATTTGGGTGGATGTTACGAGCGCATGAATAAAAACGCAGATGCACGTGACAATTATAAAAAAGCTACCGATTTAAATCCAAATATTGCAGAGGCTTGGTTTGGTATTGGTTTAACTTTTGAAAAAGAAAATAAACACAAAGAAGCATTGCCTTTTTATTTGCGTGCATGCATGTTAGAGCCCGACAATGCAGAATATTTGTTGGTACTTGGTGAAACGCAATATCGCTTAAATCAAATTGAAAACTGCGAGGAAACGTACGCTAAATTAGTAGAACTTGATGCCACCATGACAGAAGCATGGCTTGATTGGAGTTTTGTAAAGTTTTCACAAAATTTATTGGACGAAGCCATTGAAATGATAATGGAAGCACTAAAAATTAACTACGATTGTCATCAGTATCATTACCGATTGGTTTGTTATTTATACGAAACTGCACAAATAGAGGAAGCAAAAAAACACCTTGAAATTGGATTGCTTTTAAATTTTGACGATCATTTTTTAATTTATGAAATTTTGCCAAAATTACAACAAGCTACTTCGTTAACTCAAATCATTGATAGTTATCGAAATAACTAGCGATTAATAGAGCTAAATTGTAATATTGTTATCGGCTTTATTAATTACATCCCAACTATGGTCGCCAAGTAATTTTACACTGGCTACATATTTACCAACTGTTTTGCTTCTTCCCCATTCTGTAGGGCCAATAAGCGAAAGATTATAATAATTGTCTTTTTCGTAAAGGTGATATATTTGGTTTACAACAGGGGTAAACTTTAAATTACTTTCATAAATATGTTCAGAAATTTTTAGTCGTGATTCAATTTCGCGCACTTGGCTAATAATTAAATCTGCTTGTTTTTTTAGCAATGCAATTTCTTGATTTGCGTAATGATGCATTGCTTCAACCGCATTGGCTTTTATTTTATTTTTGTCTTCTGGCTTTATTACAGGTGAGCCAATGCTCAATGGAATAGGCGATAAACTTGCGGGGCCGCTATAACTTTCTTCTTCTATATGGTTTAATTCTGTCATCATCTGTATTGTATAAAGCAAAAATACAGGGAAATGTTTTTGTAAACTGAATTGTTTTACAGCAAATCTTGATGTTCTACTGTAAATAAGTGATTATAACTGTTCATTCTTTTTACCCAAACTAGTAAAATAATGGCACCCAAAATGGAGAATCCAAATATACTGCAGATAAGGTATTTTGTTATTTCAAATATAATTTCCATAAACAAGATTATGTTATTTGAATTTAAAAAACAACTATTTAAACTATTATTTTGCTATTTAAATAAAATTTAATCTTGTTGCGGCTTTGTAATGATATAAAAAAAGCGCTTCAAACCAATGAAGCGCCTTTCTATATATCATTTAAAATATTATTTTACTGAATCCATATGGCAAATTAAATCTACCACTTTGTTTGAGTAACCCCGCTCGTTATCATACCAGCTAACTACTTTTACAAAATTATCGTTTAAAGAAATACCGGCTTTAGCATCAAAAATTGAAGTGCGAGAATCGCCCACAAAATCGTTACTTACTACTTCGTCTTCGGTGTATCCTAAAATACCTTTCATGTCACCTTCCGAAGCAGCTTTCATGGCAGCTTTAATGGTTTCGTAACTTGCACCTTTTACTAAACGGCAAGTTAAATCAACAACAGAAACATCTGGAGTAGGAACGCGGAAACTCATTCCAGTTAATTTTCCTTTTAGTTCAGGAATTACTAAACCAACAGCTTTAGCAGCACCAGTTGATGAAGGAATAATATTTTGATATGCACCACGGCCACCTCTCCAATCTTTAGCACTTGGTCCATCTACCGTTTTTTGTGTAGCTGTTACTGCATGTACGGTAGTCATTAAACCTTCTAATATTCCAAAATTATCGTTTAATACTTTAGCAATTGGAGCTAAACAGTTAGTTGTACAACTAGCGTTTGAAACAATGTTCATATCGTTAGTGTAGCTTTTGTGGTTAACACCCATAACAAAAGTAGGGGTATCATCTTTTGCAGGTGCGCTCATAATTACTTTTTTAGCACCAGCTGTAATATGTGCCGAAGCATTTGATTGCTCTAAAAATAAACCAGTCGATTCTACTACATATTCTGCACCAATTTCGTCCCATTTTAAGTTTTCAGGATTTCTTTCAGCAGTTACTCTAATTTTTTTACCGTTTACTACTAAGTGACCACCTTCTACAGCAATAGTACCTTTAAAAATACCGTGAGTTGAATCGTATTTAAGCATGTAAGCCATGTAATCAACTTCAATTAAGTCGTTAATACCTACAATTTCTACATTTGGGTTGTGCATTGCTGCTCTAAAAACCAAGCGACCGATACGGCCAAATCCATTGATACCTACTTTCATTTTTTATTTGTTTTATTTAAGTGAAAAATCAAAATTTATCTTGCGAAAATAAACTTGATTTTTACCAATACCAAACTAAAATTATTCATGATGTATTTTAATTGGTTTGGACCAAATATTAAATTATTGGCAGCTTGTTTTCTGTTTCAAATTCCTTGTAAGCCTGATTCCGTAATGTAAAAAGTGCTAAAACCCATTTGATTTTCTTTTTTTTGATTCCAAAAATACTTAAAATAGCAACTAAACCATAGAAAGCGTTTAATAACCAAATAGCTAACAACAATAATAAAAATTACATTAGCATTACTGCTACAAAAAATTATTTTTGCTACATATATTAAAAACTAAAAATTACTACAAACCATGGCCGAATTTCAACTTGTAATGCCTAAAATGGGCGAAAGTATTGCCGAAGCAACCATCATTAAATGGTTAAAAAACGAAGGTGATGCCATTGCTGCCGATGAAACTGTATTAGAAATTGCTACTGATAAGGTAGATAGTGAAGTACCTAGTCCTAAAGCGGGTATTTTAATAAAAAAATTATATAACGATGGTGATGTGGTAGCTGTAAATATGCCAATTGCTATTTTAGCTTTAGAAGGAACTACTGCAGCAGCTCCTGCTGCCCCAGCAGTAGAAACACCAAAAGTAGTTGCACAAATTGAAGCCACGGTAACTCAGGCTGTAGCAAATGTTGCACCTGTTGCAAATGCCGGAAGTAATAAATTTTATAGTCCATTGGTATTAAATATAGCTCGCGAAGAAAATGTAAGCATGGCCGAGCTAGAAACGATTGGTGGAAGTGGAAACGAAGGTCGTGTAACCAAACGAGATATATTAAATTATGTAAGCAATAGAACGAATGGAACTGTAAGCGCACCTGCTGCTACCAGCATTCCCGCTGCTACTCCAACTCCAATAGTTGAAGTAAAAGTTGAAGCTCCAAAGCCTACAGCCCCAAAACCAGCACCAAGTGTAAGTAGTGGTGATGAAATTATTGAAATGGACCGCATGCGTAAGCTAATTGCCGACCACATGGTAATGAGCAAACAAACTAGTCCACATGTTACTAGTTTTGTAGAGGCCGATGTAACCAATATGGTATTATGGCGCGAAAAAAATAAAAAGTCGTTTGAAAAACGTGAAGGAGAAAAAATTACTTTTACCCCTTTATTTATCGAGTGTGTTGCAAGAGCAATTAAAGATTATCCAATGATTAATTGCAGTGTAGATGGAACTAATATTATTAAGAAAAAGAATATCAATATTGGAATGGCTGCGGCTTTGCCTAGTGGTAACTTAATTGTTCCAGTTATTAAAAATGCTGATACCATGAATTTAATTGGTATTACCAAACAAGTAAATGATTTAGCCAATAGAGCAAGGGCAAATCAGTTAAAACCAGACGATATTCAAGGCGGTACATTTACTTTAACCAATGTAGGTGGATTTGGAAATGTGATGGGTACACCAATTATTAATCAACCGCAGGTTGCTATTATGGCTACAGGAGTGGTTAAGAAAAAACCAGCGGTAATGGAAACCGAATTTGGCGATGTTATAGCTATTCGTCATATGATGTTTTTATCATTGAGTTACGATCATAGAGTGGTGGATGGTTCGTTAGGAGGAAGTTTCTTACGAAGAGTTGCCGATTACATGGAGCAATGGGACGTTAACAGAGAATCTTAGTACAATTGATTTAACAATACATCATTTGGCAGAGCTTTTAATTAAAGATAAGTCACTATTTTGTTTAATTTGAGTGATATAAAAAAAGCCATTAACTAAAAAAGTTAATGGCTTTTTTGTTGGTTATTGTTTTTGAATTGGTGCTAATTTTTTCAATATTTGTTAAGTTCTGTGCTTTCATTTTATGAAATAATAACAATTTGATTTACAAACTATCCCAACGCTCCTTTCAATTGGTGAGGTTTGAGGGTACTATTCCACCACAAAATTTATGGACTCTATTTTTTACCAAATTGATATTATCTCACTTAGCTTTTATTTTACCATAAGTTTAATTTTGTTAAAAAAATTATGTTTTTTTTCCTTCAAATTAAATATCTTTCATAGTATTGTTTTTTGATTTATTTTATACTTACTTTACAACTACAATCAAGTACTTTTGATTCATAGTATTGACCCAAAATGGGAAAATATTTACTATTTGGGAAAAATTGGTAATGTAAAAAATTTGCAAAGTCCTTATAATCAAGATTATAAATTTTTGGAACGCAATTGGTATTGACATAATCAAAAAAACAATAAACAAACAATAAATAAATAATTTAAATATGAAAAAGTTAATTATTTCAGCAGCCGTAGCACTTACTCTTATGTCGTGCGAAAAAGTAGTTAAAGAAACTACAGTTGTTACCCCAGCTAATGTAACCAATATTGATCAAATGGTAGTACCTGCTAACTTTGATTACAATACTACGGTTTCAACCCAAATTAGTGTTAAGCTACTAACCAATGATGACAAACCATTAATTGGAGTTAGAGTAGATATTATGGATGGTGCAAGCGATATGAATAGTAAAACCTATTTAACAGGTTCAACAGACGCCAATGGTATTTTAAATGCTACCATTGAATTACCAACTTCGGTAAGTCAAGTTATCATCAATCCTAATTATATTGGATTACCAAATGGAGTAATATTGGATGTTAATTCACCAATTGTAAATTTAACTTTAGGTGGATCTGCTCCTCAAAAAATTAGCACAGTAAGCGGAAGAATTAGCCCAATAAAAGTAACTAGTTTAGGAAAAGCTACTGATTATTCTTTTAGATTAGGAACTTGGAATTCTTCAGGTGTGCCAAATTATTTGGTTACCCCTCGCGATGTGGTTTCTAGTGCTTTTTTAGCCGATGTAAACGCCACTTTACCTGAGCAACGCCCGGTTCCAGTTTATAATCCTGGCTATTTAAGTAGTGCAGTAGAGCGCAATTTAAAAATAACTTCATTATCTGATGTTTGGGTTACTTTTGTTCACGAAGGTGCTGGTTACCAAAATTCATTATTCTTTTATGCTTACAATAAAAATACCCCACCTGCTACCCCAAACGATATTGATTCTTTAAGAGCTGTTTTTCCTAATGTTTCATACTCTGGAAGTGGTGGAGGGTTAACCACTGGTGATAAAGTTTTAATTGGCCGTTTTGGTGCGGATACTGTTATTGGTTTTGCAATTGTTTCTAATGGATTCAAAGGGTCAACTATTGCTACAAGTCCTATTTACTTTTCTGATAAAAACTTAAATACCATCGAATCAGATGCCACTAAAAGAGAACATTCAGTATTGTTTTACGATAATGTAACAAACAGATTTATGTTTGGATTTGAAGATTTACCAAGAAGTACAGGTGGTTCAGACAATGATTTTAATGATGCAGTATTTTTTGCTAAATCAAATCCTGTTACCGCTATTTCTCAAATCAATGTTTTGCCTATTAAACCTTCGGTTGATGCTGACAATGATGGTGTTACTGATGCTCAAGATGAATATCCTAACGATCCAACTAAAGCATTTAACAACTATTACCCATCAGTTAACGGTGCAGCAAGTGTTGCCTTCGAAGATCAATGGCCAAGTAAAGGTGATTACGATTTAAATGATTTAGTAATTGATTACAGGTATAAAATAATTACCAACGCTGCCAATAAAGTGGTAAGGGTAGAAGGTAAATTCAAACCAAGAGCTGCAGGTGGTGTTTATAAAAACGGATTTGGTATTGAATTTCCAACTTTAAGAGGTAATGCTGTTAATATGACAGGTGCAACTTTAGAAGCTGGACAAGCAAATGCAGTGGCTATATTATTTACCAATGCAAGGGTTAGGTTTAACAATGCCTTTAATACAGTAAGCACCGAGCCAATTCAAAATGTGGATACCATATCTATCAGTTTTGATTTAACATCTCCTATAGCATTAAATACTTTTACATTAGGTTCATATAATCCGTTTATTTATGTGGATGAAGCAGGAAAAGGAAGAGGTTTTGAAGTGCATTTAGCAGGAAAAGCGCCTACCACTTTAGCTAATAGAGCAGTGTTTGGAACTTCGAGTGACAATACCAATCCGCCTGCTGTTTATTATAAAACTAAAAATAATTTACCATACGCAATAAATATAGCTGAAAGCTTTAAATATCCTAAGGAAAGAGTTCAAATTATAAATGCCTATAATTTATTTGTAAATTGGGCGCAGTCTGGTGGAACAACTAGTACCGATTGGTATAAAAACACATCAGGATACAGGAACAATGCAAACATTTATTAGTAAATATAAAATTTAAACTAGGTGTTTAAATTAAACAAAAACCTCCTTAAGCTTTAGTTTAAGGAGGTTTTTTTGTGTTTAGAAATTTACTGTATTGGTATCAAATTTGAAACTATTTCTGAACTATATTTTTTATATGTCCATGTTGTTTACAATTTCAATCTTGCTCAATATCCGCATTCGTTGCTCGAATTCCTAAAGCCTTTGGACGAAAGGAGTATCAATTACCAAGAATGCTTTTTTACAAATATCTTAACTTATTAATTCTATCAATTTTAAGAAAAAAGGCATTTCAATTTAAATTCTGTAAAATATTTTTATTATTAAATAAGAATAATTATCATTGCCGAATAATTATTGTTTAGTAAAATAAAAATGAATTTAAATTTTAGAGATAAATTAAAAGAAAAAGGCTTAAAAGTTACGCCTCAGCGAGTTGCTATTTTTGAAGCAGTAATCGCCCTTGATAATCATCCAACTGCCGATGATATAATTGCATTTATAAAAACCAATCATCCCAATATTTCTGTAGGTACTGTTTATAAAGTTTTGGATACTTATGTTGAAAATAAATTGCTTTATAAGGTTAAAACGGAGAAAGATATTATGCGTTACGATCCTCATTTAGATAATCACCATCATTTATATTGTTCAGAAACGGAACGAATAGAAGATTTTGAGGACGAAAAACTTAACGAGATTTTGAATGATTACTTTAAAAACCATCAAATAAAAAACTTTAAAATTCAAGACATTAAACTTCAAATAACTGGTAAATTTAATAATTATAAATAATATGAAAAAAGGAATAATTGCAATTGGTTGTTTACTGGCTTTTACGGTAAATGCCCAAGACAAAAAGGCAAGTGCAGGCAAATGCCCTGTTATGCATTCAGAAACTACTACCGAAACCTCGGCTCCAAATCCAGAGGTAAGCAGTGTAAACCCAAAAGGTAAAAAAAATAACGAATGGTGGCCAAACCAATTGAACTTAAGTGTGCTTAGGCAAAATTCAACTTTATCTGATCCAATGGGAGCCAATTTTAACTATCAAAAGCAGTTTAAAACATTGGATTATTTTGCCTTGAAAAAGGACATTCAGCAACTATTAACCCAATCGCAAGATTGGTGGCCGGCAGATTTTGGAAATTATGGTCCTTTGTTTATACGGATGGCTTGGCATAGCGCTGGTACTTATCGTTCAGGCGATGGAAGGGGTGGTTCATGTGCAGGTCAGCAGCGTTTTGCGCCATTAAATAGCTGGCCCGATAATGGAAATTTAGATAAAGCTAGAAGATTACTTTGGCCAATTAAACAAAAATATGGAAGTCAAATTTCGTGGGCCGATTTAATGATTTTAACAGGAAATGTAGCTTTAGAGTCAATGGGTTTTAAAACCTTTGGTTTTGCTGGTGGTCGTGCAGATGTTTGGGAGCCAGAATCGAATGTATATTGGGGTAAAGAAACCAAAATGTTAGATGATAAAAGATATACTGATGGGCGCAAACTTGAGAACCCTTTAGCAGCAGTGCAAATGGGACTAATTTATGTAAATCCAGAAGGTCCTAAAGGAAATCCTGATCCGGTATTGGCTGCTAAAGATATTAGAGAAACTTTTGGCAGAATGGGAATGAACGATGAGGAAACTGTAGCTTTGATTGCAGGTGGACATACACTTGGAAAAACGCATGGTGCTGGTCCTGCTTCTCATGTTGGTGTGGAGCCAGAAGGAGCTGCAATTGAAGAGCAAGGTTTTGGTTGGAAAAGTACCTATAAATCAGGTAAAGGTGTTGATGCCATTACCTCTGGCTTGGAGGTAACTTGGACTACCACACCTACCAAATGGGGTCATGATTATTTTGCTATTTTGTTTAATTACGATTGGGAATTAACCAAAAGTCCTACTGGAGCAAACCAATGGGTAGCAAAAAATGGTAAGGCCATTATTCCAAATGCATTTGATTCTTCAAAAAAACAACTGCCTACCATGTTAACCACCGATTTATCGTTAAGATACGATAGTATTTACGGGAAAATTTCGAAAAGATTTCTTGAAAATCCAAAGGAACTTGATGATGCTTTTGCACGTGCATGGTTTAAGTTAACTCACCGCGATATGGGTCCAACTTCTTTATATTTTGGTCCAGAAGTGCCTAAAGAACAATTAATCTGGCAAGATCCAATTCCAGTTTTAAACTACACTGTTATTGATAAAAACGATATTGTAAATTTAAAAGCAATCATTTTAAAAAGTGGCTTAACCTCAAGTGAATTGATAACTACTGCTTGGGCTTCGGCTTCTACTTTTAGAGGATCTGATAAAAGAGGTGGTGCTAATGGTGCTCGTATTCAATTATTACCACAAAGAAATTGGGAAGCAAATAACCCTGCACAATTAAGCAAGGTATTAACTGCACTTGGAAAAATTCAAAAAGATTTCAATTCAAAATCAGGAGCTAAAAAAGTATCAATGGCAGATTTAATTGTTCTTGGTGGAAACGCTGCCATAGAGCAAGCCGCTAAAAATGCTGGCTTTGCGGTACAAGTTCCATTTACACCTGGCCGTATGGATGCTTTGCAAGAGCAAACCGATATAAAAAACCAAGAAGTGTTGGAACCAATGGTGGACGGATTTCGTAATTATGCAAAAAAACAATATACTGTTTCTACTGAAGAATTGTTAATAGACAAGGCGCAGTTATTAAAATTAACCGCACCCGAAATGACTGTTTTGGTTGGTGGTTTAAGGGTTTTAAATGCCAACTATAATCAATCAAAAAATGGTGTATTAACCAAACGAGCTAATACACTAACCAATGATTTTTTTGTTAATTTATTGGATATGAATACGGTTTGGGCTGCAACTACTGATACCAAAGAAGTGTTTGAAGGTAAAGACCGTAAAACAGGTGAAGTAAAATGGACAGCTACTAGAGCAGATTTGATTTTTGGTTCAAACTCAGAGTTACGCGCTTTAGCAGAAGTTTATGCTAGCAACGATTATCAAGAAAAATTTGTGAAAGATTTTATTGCTGCTTGGGATAAGGTAATGAACTTAGATAGATTTGATTTATTAGTGAAATAAAAATAACTAGCATTCAATAAAATACATTTAATGATAAAAAAATAGTCCAATTTTATTGGACTATTTTTTTGTTAAAAAGAATATTTAATTTTCGGGAATTCCTATCAAAGGTGTTTTGCCATCGGTAATAATTACTTTGGCATTAGGCGAGGTTGAAAGTACTCTAAATGCCTCAATTTGTTTTGCCTTTAATACTTGAGGTGTTAAGCTTTTTGTAAGCATTTCGTTTGCTTTCATTTGTGCTTCTGCTTCTATTCTTAAAGCATTAGCCTTTCCTTCTGCTTCAATTTCGGTTATTCTTTTTTGTGCTTCAGCAGCTATTATTCTGCATTGTTTTTCACCTTCTGCCTGAAGCACTTTTCTATCAGCTTCACGTTTTTCTCGGTCCTTCAAAAATTCCATTCGTTGCGCTTCTTGCTCCGATTGCATTTTTTCTTCAATAGTTTTTGCTAAACCAGGAGGTAAACTAATGCTTTTCATCAATACCGACTCAATAATAAAGCCCTTAGGTTCTGTTACTTCCATCATTCGGTCTCTAATTTCTTTTTCAATTAAGCTTCTTTTGTTGCTATGCATATCTTTAGCTTCATATTTGGCGCAAATATCGGCTGCGGCCGAGCGGAAAACAGGAAGAATTACTACATCTTGGAAATCAAGGCCTGTGTTTTTAAGAATATTTGGAAGTTCAGGGGTTTTAATTTTATAAAGAATTGAAATTTCGGCTTGAATGGTTAAACCTTCTTTACTAGGTAGCCCAACGTTAATTGCCAAGTTTACTGTTCTTACAGGTACTTTAATTACTGTAGAAATAAAGGGATTTAAAAAAACTGCTCCAGGATAAAATACTTTACTATTAATTCTACCTAAAGTTCTTTTTACACCAATTTCGTCTTGTCTTATAATTGCACAAGAGCTAATAAAAATGGTGATTAATGCTAAAATAATGGTTTTGTTGATCATGATTATAAATTATTGGTTTAAATGTGAAACAAAATTTATAATCAAAAGGTTTTAATTAAACTGTAATCATTTTAAATAAAGTTGTCAATTAAACCTTACTAGATAAAGTTTTTTATATTCAACTAAAATAAAAAAAGCCTTTCAATTTGAGTTGAAAGGCTTTTTTAAGTAATAAATTTAGAAATCCATTATTTGATATTGAAATCAAAATTTGTCATTTTGGTAGTTACAGTCATTTTGTGAGATGCACCAAACCAACCAAGTACTTTTATTTTTGATTTACCAAAAGGAAAAATATTGGAAGGAACATTGGTAACTGGAGTAGCAAAAAGGCCAGAAAGTCCGCCTCCACTTCCATTGGTAATTTCTGTTTTTACCCTAACATAAAAAAACAAGTTCTCGCGCGTTATGGAGTATACTTCCACTATAATTGAATCGCCTGGATAAAATGCTGGTCTAATAGTAATATCTTGCTCCACTACATTAATAGAACGGGCAACTGGAAAATTAAAATTAACTTGTCCGGGCAAATCAGCATTTGGAGAATTATCTCCGCTGTTTGATTCGCTCACAGTTATTAGGTTTTTTATTTCAGAATAATATTTCCAACCTGTAAAATTGCCGCTTTCGGTAAAATAAGGATTGGTTGAAACTGGGTTACGTTTTACGTAATATTTTAAGCGGTAGCTATCGCCTAAACCTCCCGGGTCTGTTATTTGCATATCTACATAACCCCACCCTGATTTCAATGGACCTCCAGGGCCTGATCTACCTTCACTTTCATCGTTTAATACCAAAGTGGTTAGGCTTTTTTCTGGATCAATTATACAAGGTCTATTAATTCTAGAAACCGAAATTACTGTATCGCCTGTAGCAAAACGAATAAGCATGATATAAGTATGAAGCGGTTGTGGTTTTAAAGTTTCTGAAATATAATTTCCATTACCTATATTTTTAAAAGAGTCAATTACAAAAATTCCGTTTGTTGAATCTATAATAACAATAGATGCATCGTTTACTTTAGGCGATTCTCCATTGTTTAAGTACCCAATTGATTTTGAAATTCTTATGGTATCTTTTATTAACTTATTAGGGTCTAATGGATCATATACTATTGATGCATCAACAACGTATTGGCTTTCACCATTTCCAGCATCTAAATCTATTTTTTCAATACAAGAACTTAGCATTGAAATACTTAAAAAAACTGCTAGGTATATTTTATTTATTGTGTTCATTTTTTTAGCTGAATTAAAATTTGAAATTATAAGTAAACGCAGGTATTGGAACTGCAAAAAGAGAGAATTGAGCCATTTCATTAGTTGGCGGTTTGTTATCGTTAAGGCGCGGATAAACAGCAAATGCATTGCGCCTTCCTAATATATTATAAACACCAAACACAATTTCCCATTCATATGTATATTTCATTTTCTTAAAGAAATTGGTAGGCATTATTTCTGGTTGCTTTCGGTCTTTACTCTTTACGGTAGCAGTTAAGTCTATTCTAAAAAAATCTGGAATTCTTATATTGTTTCTAGGCGCATTTGGATTATGTGGAACCTGAAAACCTTCAAATGCAAACTTATTGGTAGGCAAATTTACTGGTGTTCCACTACCATAAACAAGGTTACTATTAATGGTCCAACGTTTATTTAAATCGTAACTTATTATTAGGTTTAAATTGTGTAACTTATCAAACCTAGTTGGATACCAATCATTATTATTTATTTTATCTACCTGACGCTCTGTTCTAGCAAGCGTATAACTAATAAATCCGGTAAGTTTCCCTGAATTTTTCTTAACAAAAAACTCCAAACCATAAGCCCTCCCTTTTCCGCTTAATATTTGGGCTTCTAGGCGTGGGTTTAATAATAAATCAGCTCCATCAATATAATCGATTTGGTTTTGTAATGTTTTATAATAAGTTTCTACCGAAAACTCATAATCATTTTTAGTAGTTCCAAAATTTTTGAAGTAACCAATTGCCACTTGATCAGAAAGTTGTGGCTTTACATTGTTGGTACTTGGTGTCCACACATCAAGCGGAATAGATGCCGCTGTATTTGATATTAAATGCACATATTGACTGGTTCTCATATAGCTAGCCTTTACACTGCTGCTTGAGTTTAGTTCGTATTTTACGGCAGCTCTTGGTTCAAAATTATAGTAATTTTGCATCGACTCCCAATCATCATATTGTTCAATAGCAATTGGTTTTCTGCCATACAAGTCATATTCATTGCTATAAATTTGCTTTTCGCCTTTACCTAAATAGTGGAAAGTAGAAAAACGTAAGCCATAACTTACCGAAATACGCGCATTAATAGTTTGGTCGTTCGATACATATAAAGCATTTTCTAATGCGTATTTGTTTGGTAAATTTATATCTTGCCTAATGCCTCCGCTTACAAAACTTGCATTAGCCGGATTGAATTGGTAAAACAAAGTTTGTCCACCAAAATTGATGGTATTTTTGGTATTTAAATACCAAGTAAAATCTTGTTTTAAACTGTAGTTTATAATTTTAGAAGTCCATTTAAAACCCGATCTTCCATTTAGGTTATCCGTACCAATTCCATAATCGTAATTACTGTAAAATGCAGTGGTGTTGCTAAATAATTTACTTTTTATTTCATGGTTCCAACGGGCTGTTAAGGTTTGGTTACCCCAATTAAAACCAAAAGTAGCTACTCCAAATACATCTCTTCCCATATAACCCGATAAAAATAATTTATCTTTTTTGCCAATATTGTAGTTTACCTTGGCGGTTAAATCGTAAAAATACAATTGCAATCCATTAAAATCTTTATTGCCTGCTAAAAATGGTGCGGCTAAAACATCACCATAACTTCTTCTTCCTGCAATAATGTAAGAACCTTTTCCTTTTTTAATTGGGCCTTCAATGGTTAAACGAGAAAATATAAGGCCAATTCCACCTTGAACTGCCAAGTTCTTTTTGTTTCCATCTTTTAACCTTACATCTAATATGGATGATAAACGACCACCATATTTGGCATTGATACCACCTTTAAAAAGTTTTACATCTTTTACTGCATCAGGGTTAAATACCGAGAAAAATCCAAATAAGTGTGATGAATTATAAACAGGTGCTTCATCTAATAAAATAAGGTTTTGATCAATGCTTCCACCACGCACATTAAAGCCAGATGCACCCTCGCCAACTGTGCTTACACCAGGCAATAATTGAATGCTTCTAACCAAATCTACCTCGCCAAGTAAAGCAGGAATTTTGCTGATGGCTTTCATGTCTAACTTATTGGTCGACATTTCGGTGGTTTTTATGTTTTCGTTTTTCTTTTCGCCTACTACATTAACTGCTTTTAGTTCCTTGTTCTGAGGAGCCAATTCAAAACTTAATTTTTTGTTCGAAAATAAATCGATTGGTTGGTTAATAGTAGTGTAACCTAAGTATTTAATACCAATATTGTAATTTCCTGGCGCTAAGGTTATGGAATAAAATCCATATTCGTTGGTAATTGCACCTTTTCCTGTTTCTTTAATAATAACAGATACGCCTATTAAGTCTTCGCCTGTTTTACTATCGCGAACGTAGCCACTTAAAACTACTTTATCCTTTATTTGAGAAATGGCATTAAAATTTGAAAATAGAATAAGTGAATAAATCAAAAATGATTTGAGATTGAATTTCATGGTTTTACTTTTTTGCAGCCGCAATATTAATGCAGCAATTGGTTAATAATATTATTTTTATTTTAAATGATTCCAAAATTTTGTAAATGGTTTACTTTAAAAATTATTGGTTAAACAAACTGATATAAGGTTAATTGCCTGTTTTTATTTTGTATGTTTTCGTTATTTAATGGCGCAATAGTAATACGAAAACATTTTATATGCAAGTATTTTTTACGAAATCATTCTTTTTTCTTTACTTTTGCAACGTAATCATTTTAAATATTTAATGAAATCAAAGGCTATTTTACAGCAATTAATTAATGATTTAAGCAATTTTGAGCTTGAAAATGACGAAAGTAAAGAATTGAACTATGGTGATTTTGTAGCTTATATAAGTAGTAAAATACAATCAGGTACTACTGAAATAAGGAACTTACGGGGAGAAGAGGAAAAGTGGATTGATGAACAATACAAAGATTCTCAAACAGATATTGTAATTTTTATTACTCTTTTATCTAGGTATGCTAAAGTTTATATAAAAAAAGCACTAAAAAACAGTTTAGTTCAAACAGCCGATGAGTTTTCGTACTTAATTGTACTAATGACACATGAAAGTTTAAGTAAATCAGATTTGATTCAAAAAAATGTAATGGAAAAGACCTCTGGTGTGGAAGTTATTAAGCGATTGATAAATAATGGTTTAATTTATCAGTTTGAGGATAAAGATGATAAACGCATAGTGAGGGTTGCTATTACTGAAAATGGCAAATTAGAAATTATTAAACTATTGCCAAATATGGCTAAGGTGTCTAAAATAGTTTCGGCCAATTTAACACCTAATGATTTATTGATTCTTACTCACTTGCTAAAAAAACTCGATTTATACCACAATGATTTATACATAAATAAAAAGAATATGGATCTGGATAGCTTATTGGCAGATAATTCTTAATTAAACATCACAATAGAATAAATCATTGTTTACATCAATTAATTCTAAAAAATTCAAATACTTAAAAATTGCTCAAAAATTTTAAGCTAATTGTAATAATTGAACAAGTTATACAAATCAACTTGTTTTTGATTGGTTTTTAACGACATTTGCCACGCTTAAAAGATATAAATGAATAATATAGCAGAGCTAAAACCTTTATTACTAGCAAATTTAAAACCTAAAATAGTAATTACTACACACCACAAACCCGATGCTGATGCCTTGGGTTCAAGTTTGGGTTTATACAATTTTTTACTACAATTAAATATTACTGCGCAGGTAATTACGCCAACAGATTATGGCGATTTTTTAATGTGGATGCCTGGTGAGCCTACTGTTATCAATTATGAAGAGGAAACTGAACTGGCCGAACAGATGGTGGCAGATGCTGATTTGGTTTTTTGTTTAGATTTTAATGCATTGAAACGAATCAATACTTTAGGCGATTTAGTGGCGTCAAGTAAGGCTAAAAAAGTAATGATTGACCACCATTTACAGCCAGAAAATTTTGATGATTATCGTTTATGGACCAGTAAAGCAAGTAGCACTTGTGAGTTAATTTTTTGGTTTATTCAAACTTTACAGTTCGAACACTTAATTAATAAAGAAATTGCCTCATGCTTATATGCAGGTATTATGACAGATACTGCTTCGTTTAAACATAGTAGCACTACTGCCAATACACACCGAGTAGCTGCCGAACTACTTGAAAAAGGAGCTGAAAGCAATATTATTTTTGAAAATATTTACGATAACTATTCTGAAAATAGAACCCGCTTTATTGGTTACTGCTTAAGTCAAAAATTACAAATTTTACCTGAATACCATACCGCAATTATTTGTGTAACAGCTCAAGAATTAAAAAAATATAATATTATTGTAGGTGATTCTGAAGGCTTGGTTAACTATGGTTTATCTATTAAAGGCATCAAATTTTCAGTGTTAGTGGTTGATAGAACTGTGGCGTGCAAAATGAGTTTTAGGGCAAAAGGAAATTTCCCAGCAAACGAATTTGCAAGAAAATATTTTAATGGTGGTGGACATTTTAGCGCAGCTGGAGGCGAAAGTAAGGATACCATTGAAAATGTAGAAATAAAGTTAAAGGCGTCAATAGCCGAATATGCTGAATATTTAAAATAAAATAACGAAAGAATAAATAAAGAATAATGAGAAAGTTAGTAGTAGCAATGGCAGTATTGGCCATTTTTGGATTAAATAGTTGTGGTAAAAAAATGCAAACAACTCAAAATGGTATTAATTACAGAATTATTGAAAGTTCTGACACAGCGCGTTTAATAACCAAAGGCGATTTAATGATGATTCAAATGGTTGGAATAGCACCAATGGCCGATTCATTAGGTGGAAAAGATACAAGTATTTTTGATTCGTACAAAATAGGTAAGGCATATTATATTCCTGCTGACGAAACTACCTTAAAAGATGTATTTATGATGTTGCATAAAGGTGATAGTGCCGAATTTGAAGTAAGTGCGGATACCTTGTTCATGAAAAGTTTTGGTCAGTTAACTCCAGGTTTTTTAAAGAAAAACAGCTTAATTCATTTTTATGTAAAGGTTGAAAACATTTATAACCAAAATGAATTAGAAGCAATGAAAGCAGAAGAAAGAGCAAAATCAATTATGAAAGATTCAGTAGAAGCTGCTGCATACCTAGCTAATTTAACTAATGTACAAACTACTGCAAGTGGTTTAAAATATGTAATTACCAAACCTTCAAATGGGGCTAAACCTAAAGTAGGCCAAGAGGTTAGTATGAATTACAGAGGTTTATTATTAAACGGTACCAAATTTGATGAAAATCAAGACCAAGCTAATCCATTTAAGTTTACCATTGGTATGCGTCAGGTTATACCAGGTTGGGACGAAGGTGTTATGTTATTACACGAAGGCGAAGAAGCTAAATTTATCATTCCTTCGCGTTTGGCTTATGGCGAACAAGGTGGTGGACCAATTCCTCCTAACTCAACATTAATTTTTGATGTTAAGCTATTGAAAGTAAGTACAGTAAGTGCAAAAAAATAATTAAATAATAACAATGATTAGTCGTATAGGTTTAATTTGTTGGTTTTCAATTATCTCCGTTTTTATCCATGCTCAAACATGGATAAAAACGGATGCAGGTACTGTATTTAAATACATTTCTAAAAACGAAAAAGGCCGTAAAATTAAACCTAACATGATTATGTTGGTAGATTTATTAGGTAAGGCTCAAAAAGCTAGTAACCTAGCTGAAGATACCATTATATTTAATAGCGGAACAAGCGATAAACCTTTTTATATTCCTACCGAACAGCCAGGTTTGCAAAATGTATTTTATAATTTAAATGCTGGCGATAGCATAGAAATAAAAATTATTGCAGATACTTTTTACAATAAAGTTTTTTCAGCTCCAACTCCCGATTTTGTGGCCAAAGGAAGTGTGGTAACACTTTATTTTCATATTCAAGAGGCTTTAACCAAAAATGAAATAGAGGATAAAGTAAAATTGCAAAATACTAAAGAGGTAAAGGCCGATTCATTAAATGTATTAAGATACTGCAATAAAATAAAAGGTGTAAAAAAACTGGCAAGTGGTTTGCGTTATAAGCAATTAAAAGCTAATCCAGCTGGAACTTTGGCCAAAAAAGGTTCAATGGTTTCTGTTAGATATAAAGGTTGGTTAGTTGATGGTGATGTTTTTGATGAAAATGAAACCAGTGAAGAACCATTTAAACTGGTATTAGGAATGAACCAAGTGATAAAAGGTTGGGAAGAAGGATTAAAACTAATGAGAACAGGTGAAAAATATCGTTTGGTTATTCCTTGGTATTTAGCTTACGGAACTCTAGGAAATGGCCCAATTCCACCTTTTACAAGTATAGTTTTTGATGTGCAATTGATTGAAATTAAATAAAATATAAAATAATTATGAAAAAAAGTACAATAACATTGATGTTGGTTTTCTCTTCTTCATTATTGTTTGCACAGCAAGCAAAGGGTGGTAAAAAACCAGCAAAAACCAAAGCAAAAACAACTTCAATATCAACAATAAAGAAAGTAGAAAATAAGATGGATGCTAATGAAACAGTAACCGCTAGTGGTTTAAAAGTTAAAATTACAGAACATGGAAACGGTCGTCAGGTACAAAAAGGCGATAAAGTAACAGCTCATTACACTGGTTTATTAACCGATGGAAAAAAGTTTGATAGCTCAAAAGATAGAAATCAACCTTTTTCATTTAAAGTTGGAATGGGACAAGTTATAGCCGGCTGGGATGAAGGATTTCAATTATTAAAAGTGGGCGATAAGGCTACTTTTACCATTCCTCCTCAAATTGGCTACGGTTCGTCAGGTGCAGGTGGCGGTGCTATTCCTCCAAATGCAACTTTAATTTTTGATGTAGAGGTAATTGATGCAGTAGAAACTCCAAAACCACGTCCTGCGGTTCCTTATGACGTTACAGGGTTAGACACTATAAAAATGCAAAGCGGTTTGCGTTTTATAAAAGTAGAATCGGGAACAGGAACCAAAGCACAACAGGGTAGATATGTTTCAGTTCACTACACTGGTTATTTAATGGATGGTAAAAAGTTTGACTCATCAGTAGAAAGAGGTGAACCAATTGAATTTCAATTAGGTAGAGGTATGGTAATTAAAGGTTGGGAAGAAGGTATAGAGCTAATGCACGTTGGAGATAAAATGCGTTTTATTATTCCTAGCGAATTGGCCTATGGCGAAAATGGTGCACCAGGTGCTATTCCACCAAATGCTACTTTAATTTTTGATTGCGAATTAGTAGACGTTCAATAATTTATCAATTAAATAATGATTTTTTAAAAGTCGGCTGTTTACCAAACAGTCGACTTTTTTGTTGTTAACAATTGCGTAACATTTGGGTAATATTGGCATAAAAGGAAAATATTTCCTTTGCATCACTCTAAATCATTATAAATGAAAAAAATAACTAATTCAATTTTACTTATTCTAACCTTAATTTCCTTTTCCAGTTTTAGTTATGCTCAAAATGGTAAAATTTCGGGTAAAATTTTTGACAACAAAAACGGAGAAGTTTTAATTGGAGCAAAAGTAGTAATAGAAGGAACAATAACTGCTGCTAGTTCAGATTACGAAGGTAAATTTACACTAGCTAATGTAGCTCCAGGAACTTATAATTTAGTAATAAGTTATTTGGGTTATAGTAAAAAAATAATTTCAAATGTAGAAGTAAAAAAAGGCGAAGTAACCAATGTAAGCATTTCAATGGTTGAATCTGTAAAAGGATTTGGAGATGTAGTAATTAGAGGCGAAGTGAAGAAAGAAAGTGCCAATGCTTTATTAATTCAACAAAAAAATGCGACCACTATTTCAGATGGTGTTTCGATTGAAACCATCAGAAAAACGCCAGATAGAAATACTAGTGATGTGTTAAAAAGAGTGAGCGGTGCTACCATTCAAGATGGAAAATACGCAATTATTAGAGGATTACCAGATAGATATAATGCAGCATTTATAAATGGTGCGCCATTGCCTAGTTCTGAGCCAGACAGAAAAGCGTTTGCTTTTGATATATTTCCTGCCAATTTATTAGACAATATAGTAATTGTAAAATCTGCTACGCCTGACTTACCTGGAGAATTTGCAGGTGGTTTAATTTTAATAAAAACAAAAGATATTCCTGATCAAAATTTTTATAATGTATCTTTCGGTACTAGTATCAATACCCTTACTACTTTTAATAAGTTCAATACCAATGTAAAAGGGTCTACTGACTTTTTGGGTATTGATGATGGCAAAAGAAAACTACCAGGAAGTCTTCCTGATTATGCCACCATGAAATCATACGAAAATGTGCAAACCCAAGAAGATCTTACAAGATTGGTAAATGTAGCGAAACCATTTAATAATAACTTCAAGATTAACGAAGAAGCTTCTATGCGCCCAGCTTACACTTTCCAATTTAGCATGGGTCACTTAAAAAAGTTGAAGACCTCGGAATTAGGTAGCGTTTTCTCTGCTTCATTACAAAACACACCAACCACTCAACAAATAAGAAGGAGAGATTATGATAACAACGGAGTAATATTTGATTATACGGACGAGCAAAATACTATAAATACTTTGAATGGTTTTTTATGGAATATAAGCTACAAAAATAAAAACAATAAAATTTCATTCAAAAACTTATTGAATATCAATTCAAACGACCAAACGATTGTAAGAACAGGACAAGACTTAATAAATGGGTTTACATCTAAATCGTACGCAATGTGGTACACTCAAAACGTATTGAATAGTCACCAAGTTAATGGAGAGCATTATATTAAAAAATATAACTCAAAGGTAAATTGGACTGCAGGATACAGTGGATTAAATAGAGAAACACCAGATTTAAGACGTGTAAGGTATCAAAAAGTAACAGGTAGTGAAACAGGTGTTTTGGAAGTACCATTAACTTCTGTAGCACAAGCAGATGTTGCGGGAAGATTTTTTTCAACACAAAATGACAAGATATTCAATGCAGGATTTGATGTGTCAAGGCCTTTAAATATTGGAAAATTCAAAAATGAAATTAAGTTTGGTGCAAGTACTCAAATAAGAGACAGGGATTTTAAAGCAAGACAGTTAGGATACAGATTCGCACCTGGACAAAATCCAAGCCAACTAAAAGGACTTGGGGTAGGTGATATTTTTTCAAGTGATAATATAAGTAATACCGGTTTAGTTTTAGCAGAAGTAACTTCTCCTACCGATGCTTATACTGCTTCGAGTAATTTATATGCTGGTTTTGTAAGATTTGATAGTAAAATTACAAGCAGACTAAAAGCCGTTTGGGGTGTTCGTGTGGAATCATACAACCAAAAATTAAATACATTCAAAACTGGTAGTACCGAGGAGTTTAAGTTGGATAGCACGGTAGTAGATTTCTTGCCTTCGGTTAATTTTATTTATACTTTAAACACAAAAACCAATTTAAGAGCTTCTTATTCTCAAACAGTTTCTCGTCCTGAGTTTAGAGAATTAGCTTCTTTTACTTTCTATGATTTCAATGACAATTTATTGGTAGAAGGTAATTCTGAACTTAAAAGAACCCGTATACACAATTATGATATAAGATATGAATTGTATCCAACTCCAGCTCAATTAGTATCAGTTTCGGTATTTTATAAACAGTTTGATAATCCAATAGAAAAATCATTAACGCAAGGAGGTAGTCCTAAAATAATGGGGTATTCAAACGTTCCATCTGCATTTAGTTATGGTTTTGAATTGGATTATAAATTGAATTTTGGACAACTTTTTAGATTGAAGAATAAATTCTTAGATGGATTAAACTTTATTGGCAATTTAGCTTACATTAAATCAGAAGTAGATGTTTCAAAAGTATTAGCTACATCAGAAAAAACCAGACCATTACAAGGTCAATCACCATACATTATCAATGCTATGTTACAATATTCTAATACCAAGAAAGAATATGGTGTGTCATTAGCATTCAACAGAATTGGTGAGCGTATAGTGAATGTAGGTAATGTGGAGTATGGAAGCTATTGGGAAAACCCTAGATCGGTTATTGATTTGCAAATCAATAAAACCTTCTTTAAGAAACTGGATGTAAGATTTGGAATTAGAGATATTTTAGCTCAGAATATTATTTTCTATCAAAAGGCCATTGGCGACTCGAATTCCTCTTTTAAACCAGGTCAAGATAATGAGATTTGGAATTTTAAAGTTGGGTCTTCGTATTCTATCAACTTAAGTTATAAATTCTAATAAAAGTCATTTTATAAAAAAGGGTGTTTGAGGTTTCAAACACCCTTTTTTATTGGTGTGATGCTTGATTTTTCAAAAGCTGAAAAAAGATTGGCTTTACTTTAACTTAACATTGAATTGAACATTTGGTAACAAGGCTGGGGTTACTTTGCACCATCTTAAAAAAATAAAATAAGAACAATGAAAAAAATTATTACTTCCGTTTTTATGCTTATGTTTACAATAGTAGCATTTGCGCAAAACAATTTCTTTACTCCTACTAAGTATAGGGGAGCTATGGATTCTGACACTACTAAAGATTGGACAAAAGGATGGGCTAATTGGGAGCCAACAATCACTAACTATGGTACTCCAACTGTAACCATTAATGCAGGTGATATTACTACTAATACTACTTGGTCTAAAAACAATGTGTATTTGTTGAATGATGGTTACGTATATGTTACAAACAATGCTACTTTAACTATAGAGCCTGGAACCGTAATAAGAGGCACGGGTAAAGGTACTTTAATTATTTGTAGAGGTGCTAAAATAATTGCTAATGGAACTTTGGCTGAGCCAATTGTTTTTACTTCAAGCAAAGGTGCTGGTTTAAGAGCTCCTGGCGATTGGGGTGGCTTAGTACTAACTGGTAGAGGCGTTCATAATTTACCACAAGGTGATACTGCTGCCGCTGAAGGTGGTATTGCAAAACCTGTTACAGGTTCTGGTTTAATTGATGGTCGCCATGGCGGAACAGATGACAATGACAGTTCAGGAGTATTAACTTATGTACGTGTAGAATTTGCTGGTATTCCTTTATCAACAATTGCTAATTCAGAAATAAATGGTATTACTTTCTACTCAGTAGGAAGAAAAACTTTAGTAGAGAATGTGCAAGTTTCTTATTCAGGTGACGACTCGTACGAATGGTTTGGTGGTGCTGTTAATTGCAAACGCCTAATTGCTTTTGCTGGAATTGATGATGATTTTGATACAGATAATGGGTATAAGGGATTAGTTCAATTTGGATTGGGTATTCGCATTGCACAAAATGCAGATCAAAGTGGTTCAAATGGTTTTGAAAGTGATAACGATGCAAATGGTTCAACCAATTCACCAAGAACTTCGGCAGTATTTTCAAATATAACAATTGTAGGCCCTTATTTTACAGGACAAACACTTGTTCCTAATGCCAATTTTCAACGCGCTGCACATATACGTAGAAATTCAGCACTAACAGTTGTAAACTCTGTTTTACAAGGTTATCCATCTGCTGGTTTATTAGTAGATTCTAGAAGAACAAATGCTGGTTTTCAAAATGGTGATGCTATTTTTAAAAACAATATAATTGCAGGTATCCCTTCTGGTTGGGCAGGTAGATTGGCTTCAAACTCAGATACTACCGTAGTTTTACCAATAACAACAAATGCGCAAGTTGCAGCATGGATAGTAAACAATGGTACAGATACTTTTAATGTATCAAATGATGTAAACTTGGTAAGACCATTTTTATATAGCAATCCAAACTTTGCTCCAGCT
>JBGSBN010000020.1:0-26770 GCA_041730515.1 Methylacidiphilales bacterium
GCTCGCAATGACGTTCGTTAGTAAACGCAAATCGAAACACCGTGTAAAGTTCCTTCATCCGCTTTGGCGGAATCAGGATGACGCTCCCGCACCGATAAACAAAACACTAAGATCCATTATGCTGAAAGCATCTTCCTTGGCTTGGTGATTTATTCCAAACGGAATTTATTTTATTAAACTTAAAAGTTCCGAAGGCCAGTTTATACATAAAATTATTTTAGAATAATAGCATAAAAAAAGCCAACTTTCGATGGCTTTTTAGTTTTTTTATCGTTTGGTAACGGTTAATTGTTCAATTCGTTTTTCGTAATCGGTACCTTTAAAAATACGGTTCACATAAATACCTGGAGTGTGAATCATATCTGGTTCTAATTCGCCAACAGGTACTAATTCTTCCACTTCGGCAATGGTAATTTTACCAGCCATAGCCATTAATGGATTAAAGTTACGCGAGGTAGCTCTAAATACTAAGTTTCCATGTGCATCGCCTTTCCAAGCTTTTATAATGGCAAAATCCGATTTAAAAGCATGTTCTAACAAATATGTTTTTCCATCAAACTCACGGGTTTCTTTACCAATGGCTACCTCGGTTCCTACACCTGCAGGCGTAAAAATAGCTGGCATTCCATAACCCGTAGCCAAACAACGCGTAGCCAATGTTCCTTGTGGAATTAGTTCTACCTCTAATTCGCCACTTAATAATTGACGTTCAAATTCTGCATTTTCGCCAACATAACTCGAAATCATTTTTTTAACCTGACGCGTTTTTAACAAAAGCCCTATTCCAAAATCGTCAACTCCTGCATTATTACTAATACAAGTAAGATTTTTTACTCCTTTTTGCACCAAGGCATTAATGGAGTTTTCTGGAATGCCACAAAGGCCAAAGCCTCCCAACATAATTACCGCACCATCTTCTATATCTTTTATTGCCTCTTGAGCATTTGCAACTACTTTTTCTAACATGGTTATATATTTTATTTATTATTTTATGATTGAAAGATTACAAGGTTTAAAATTACAAAGTTAAAAGATTGAAAGATTAGAAGGTTAAATGTAAACAATTAAACAGTCAACCAATTAACCAGTTAAACAATTAACCAATTAAACAGTCAAACAATTAACCAGTTAACCAATTAACCCTTACTCAACTACTGCTGAAAGACCTCTGTCGCAAAGCGCTTGACAAATGCTTTTTAGTTTCTCTTCTTCGCCTTTTTTTACCAAGGCTTTGCCTTTATAATGTACCAAAAGTGCACATTGTTCTGCTTGTATTTCATCGTGTTCGCAAATTTCGCATAAACATTCTATAACCCAATCAAAGGTATTTACATCATCGTTGTATAAAACTACCTTTAAACCATTGTCTACCGCATCAAGTACATCTACTTCAAGTTCTTTTTCTGTCTGCATTATTTTAGTTAAAGTATGTATTTTGAATTATTTTTTAAACGCAAATTTGTTTTCATTACCAGCTAATAGTCGTTTTACATTGGCCCTGTGGGTATAAACTACCATTATTGCAATGGCGCAAAAAAAGCAATTTGCTACCACATTATTGGCATAAAAATAAGGGAAAAATGATAAAACTGCAGCTAAAATTGCAGCGCTCATACTTCCTACCGAAATATACTTGGTTAGCCAAACAATGGTAACAAAAGCTATGATACAAATAAATGCAATCTGAAAATTTAATGCAATGGCCATTCCTAATAAGGTAGCAATTCCTTTACCACCTTTAAAACCAGCAAAAACAGGAAATACATGGCCTAAAACTGCCGTTACACCTAATGCCATTTGAAAATTAAAATAAGCCTGATTAGTTATTTCAAAATCTGAAAAGTAGGCTAAACTAGTAGCTATAAATCCTTTCAATAAATCAATAAAAAGTACAATAAAACCTGCTTTGTTCCCTAATATTCTAAGTGTATTGGTAGCTCCTGCATTGCCACTTCCATGCTCACGAACATCTATTTTATGAAATGTTTTTCCGTACCATACCGCGGTTGGAATTGAGCCTAATAAATAAGCTAAAATTACAAGTATTGCTATAACCATTGTTTAAAATTATTGTGTCAAAAGTACAAGATTGCATGTTTATAAAAAAATGAAATTACCCATAAGCCAATTTGCATAAAGCAAAATGGTTAAGTTATAATAAAACAAAAGGTCGCCAAAATAACTTTGACGACCTTTTACAGAATTTATAAAATACTGTTATTGTTTGGCTTTCATTAATCGCATTAATTTATTTCTATCGCTAATGCTAGCTATTCTTACTGTAAAACCATCGCCACTTACTTTATCTAAACCTAATTTAAGCGCTTCGTTAAATAATGGATCGCTACCCAAAATGGCCAAATTACCTTTTGAATATTTAAAGTAATACCAACTGCCATTATTTTGTTGTAAATAAATTACAAACTCTTCTTTGGTTCTAGTTTTTAGAATTTGAATTCTACCTTGCAGCCTACGTTCAATCACGTATTTATCAAGACTTCTAACACCAAAATCACCATCGCTAATAAATGAGCGGGTATTGATATCGTATTTAAATTTTAAATCAGTTATAAAAAATGCTTTAAATAAATAGTTTATCAATTTTCCATTTAACTCATCACTAGCTTCATCGCTCATTTTTTTCAAGGTTTTATCATCCACCATTTCTGGAATAGCTATGTTTAAAATTTCTTTGTTAAAATAGTCGTTTGAGTTAGAATTTGATTGATCGGTAATAGAATCAACCATTAATTTTAAGGCATTGGCAGGCATTTCAAAATCAACTACAGCAGCCAAATGCATGGTAAAAGTGGTATCTTTTAAATTAAACGAACTGTTTCCGGCAGTGGTTAACTTAAATTTAGGAATATCGAGGTTAAAGTTGAATTTACCTTCACCATAAATGGCTTTTTTGGTTTCGCTTACTGCCATAAAATTACCACGCCTAGCTGGTTGGCCAAATACTTTTGGATAAGGGCCAATTCTAAACTCATCAAATTTATCGTTATAAGTAAATGTTCCTTCCACTTTTAAAAGGTCAATATCATTATTTGAACGTTTGCGAGAGAACATGGCAGGTGTAACGTGCGTGGAATCTGCCGTTAGCACAAAACCACAATCCACCACTGCTCTATTTAGGTTGGTTAAAGGTGGTAATAAATCAATATAAACGGTGTCAGGATTAATAATGGCTGCTGATTTAAACCAATCGGTTTTAGGTAAATAAAGGTTATGTAATGGTTTGAAAAATCCATTGTATTCTAAATTTCTATTGTATGAATGTAGCAATGCATTACCTCTAAAGGCCAATTTTACCCCAACATTAAAGTTAATTGAATCTGGAATATTCGATTTTCCACCTAAGTATTTTTTATCTTCTGGATAAATTTCGTTTAAATAAAAACGTTGCGGTTTTTTATTTTTATCCAAATAAATATAATTTCCTTGTCCTCTAAAATCGGTTCTACCATTAATTTTTACAGTTACTTGTTCTATTTTATGAAATTTAGTAACGGTATCTGCATTAATTTTTGCATTTAATAATTCATTCATTTCTGCATCTTTTCCAATATATACTTTGCCACTATCTGGCAAAATTTTACTGTCAACTACATTGATATAAGGCACTTTGCTAGCTTGGAGTACATAGTCGCCTAGGCTCATTTTTACGCTCGCAGTTTTAAAAGTTAATCTTTCCTGACTTGGGCGTTTTGAAACCAAATAACTTGCCAATGCAGGATTTTGCTCTTCCGATTTTCCTGTAAATTCCAAGGTTCGCGGTTCCATTTCCCAACGTAATTTTTCAAAACTACCCTCATATAAATTATAAGTAAATTCATTGTTTATTTCATTTGGTTTTAGGTAGGTAAACTCTCCATAACGTTTTTCTAAATTTACATAAGCATTTACTTTTTTGGTTTCAAATGCAATTTTGGTGGTATCACCTGGCCAACGTTGGCGGAAAATGGCATTTTCGCTCAATATTTCTACTGGACGCAATTCGTATAAATCGGCTATTAGTTCACCATCTTCAATAGTCATGCTACCTTTAGCTTTCATGGCTTGTGGTGTTAAAATTAAGGTACCTCTTAACTCTGCTTTTTCGTAAGCAATTTTTATTGGCTCGCCTTTATTTAAAATAAACATGGTATCTTGGTAAGGAATCCAATGGTTATAAACATTGGTTGAATTAATAACAGTTGGGAATAATGCCGTTCTATCGTTTTTAAACGACTCACAATCAGCGTTCATGCTATCTAATAATAAGTTAAATCGTTTACTTGTTGATTTTGAAGCCAAGTAAAAAATATCACCATCGCCTATCAAACCATCATTACTTAAGCGCAATGCAAACTTAGCAGATCCTTTGCCACGATAAAGTGTGTAGTTATAGTTGGTGTCGTTTGGTATGTAAAATCCTAACGATTTATCAGGCTGTAAATAAATTTCTTGCTTCATGTCAGGCAAAATTCCATCGCTTTCCAATGTTCCCCCAAGGGCCAAAGTGTATAAATTTAAATCGCTTAAACTATCTAGTTTAAATGGATCAACCGAAAAATAGAACCTGTCGTTATCATAATTTCCTTGTTGTGTGGTTGGATAATCATAAAAAACCTTTGAGCCTACTTCGCTTGTAAACTTAGGGTATCCAGGATAATTTTTTCGACTACTTTTATTGTATGGATAATCAATTTCTAATGTTCCATAAATATTTTGAATTACACTTTTTACATTGGCTAAATAGCCTAAAGTATCATCTAAATACAAAAATTTCAATGAATCCACATTGTTCAAACGCACATCAAATTTAGTGTAATCAAACGAAAAGTTACTTCCATAAAAATCGGCCATGCCTGCACGTAATTTCCCATTAAATTCAATACCTCGG
The DNA here is from genome assembly GCA_041730515.1 of Methylacidiphilales bacterium. Lineage (GTDB taxonomy): Bacteria > Bacteroidota > Bacteroidia > UKL13-3 > UKL13-3 > JAAFJM01. Next base: position 4,889 of record JBGSBN010000020.1, read on the forward strand.
TTTCGTTTAATAGTTAGCACTTGCTCTTTAGGTGTTACTTCTACATTTTGCGAATCGCTAAATTTAAAACGGCCAACTCCTTGTACTATCAAATCGTTATTAATTAAACTGATAGCTGCATTTGGAATAGCACTTATAATTGATTTAAAACTAATGGCATCGTAGTCAGTCCTGCCCATGTGAGCATTTACATATTCCTTTAGTTTAGGCTTAATGGTTACGGTTTTCTTTTGCTCGTTGTAGTTTAAAAAACCGCGGTCGTTCAAATCTATCATCATCAGTTTAATATCGCTCAAATCACTTTTATGATACTGTGCATACGATTCAATATTGAATGATTTGATGTCGAATTTTTCGCAATAAATTTTGATACGCTGCAAAGGATTGTAATCTAACATACCTTGTAAACGTTCGTAAATTACATCTCTAAAATAATTGATAGATTGAAACTTGGCGGGGTCATCGCCTGCTATGTTTTTTAAGTCTATTTTCGGATTATTAATATCCCATTTCAATTCGTCTACATAAATTTCAAGGTTATGGAAATAATCAACAAATGGTGCAGCGCTAATACCTAATTTTGTATCGCGGTATAAGCTAATTTTGTCGTCATTTACTAGGTAAGTAAATCGTAATTGTGGATGAAAAATAGAATCTTTATCTAAAAAAATGGTAAGCTCTACTTTATCGTTCGTTATTTTATTATCGCGCATAAAAAACTCATCACTTGCTATGCGCAACACAGGTTTGTTTTTAAAATAAAAATACAATTCGGCTTTTTGATTGGCCGAACTTTTTCCCACTACCAAAGCCCCACGTAAACCAAATCCACCTTTATACTTGGCTTTGCCATAAGTTAATCCGGTAAATGTTTGGGTAGTACTTTCAAATTGAGGATAGATTGATTTGGCTCCTTGGTTACTGCCAAGTGGTTTATCAATTACCTTACCCATCAAAGGTTCTTTAAATTTATCTTTATAGGTAAGCATGGCACTATCGGCCGTTAGCAAACCATCGGCAAGGTTAATAATATAATTATTTAGTTTGGCATATACCCTTGAGGTATCAAACCCAACTCTACTCCAATCTACCTTTCCGCCCTTGCCCACAAATTGATTGGTACCTGCAAAATACCTTCCGTTGGTTTTTAAAACTTCGAGCGTATCGCCTGGTGTATAGCATACTAAATCAAGGTTTTTAAAAATAAAAGTAGCTTGCCCTTCCATTTTTAAATCCACATCTTGCGCTTTTATAACCCAAACCGATGTGCCCATTTTTAACATAATATCTTCGGCAAATACATTTTTAGAAACATTTAAAAACCTAAAAAATTCATCCTTATTCTTTTTTAAAGCACCAATTAAGGTTTTATGCCAATTATCGAACTTCGACATTTGATTGCGCGCTACCAATACATTTGCAGTTTGCATGTAAAAATAAAATTCGGTATTTGGTTGCATTTGTTTTTGCAACATTTCGTTACATAATTTTACCATTTGCTGCTTTTGTGGTAAGCTAAACTTCCCGGTATTGTAATTGGCCACAAAATTATCAGCTTCGTCCTTCACATCTGTTTTACCGCTGCGCATAAAGCTTTCAAATTCAGTAATAAACACATTTGGATCGTAAGAGAAACTATTAGGGCGCTGAGCTTTTAAAACCAAATTTGATAGGGTAATAAAGAACAGAATTAGTGTTATTTTTTTCATTGGTTGCAAGTAATTAAATTGAATGCCAATTGGCAAGTTAATCTTTTTTATTTTTCGATTCAGCGTTTTATTAATTTGTTAATGGTTAACAGCTTATTAGGTTAGCTAGCAGATTGATGGAATGGCTGATAAATTATTTATAGACACTTTTCAACCTACTAAACCTGCTTACTTTCTTAATCTTTTTAACTACTAAATTCCTTGTTCAAAAAATACGTGGTCTTGGTTAAAACTAATTTTACAATTGGCAGCTAGTTTAACGCATAAATTCAAATTTTCGTGTCCGGCCGGAAAACCATAAAATACTGGAATATTATATTTTCCTATCACCTCATTAATAATTTGATAACAGCTTTGGTTAAAGGCAAATGGTGCAGCATTTTCATTCATATCGTTCATGCCGCCCACTAGTAATCCTTTTAAGTTTTTAAACATACCTGCTCTATCCATTCCTTGCATCATTCGGTCTATGTGGTAAAAATACTCACCTACATCTTCTATAAATAGTATTTTATTAGTTAAATTTAATTCGCTTTTGCTGCCAAGCAAGCTGTATAAAACCGACAAATTACCACCTACCAATTCACCTGCTATAGGTTGGCAATTATTTAAAGTATGTTGCGCAAATTGGTAATTTATGGTTTTGCCAAATAAAGCATCCTTAAAACTTTGAATAGTTAGTTCATTAAAGTAATTGCCTTGCATGGTAATTGGCATGCAACTATGCAGGGTTTTAATTCCAAAATTTTGATTGATATGTGCATGCAGTACAGTTACATCGCTAAAGCCAGCTATTATTTTGGGCTTTTTTATAAATGGGGTAAAATCAATTTTATCTATAATCCGAACAGTTCCGTAGCCTCCTCGGGCAATTACGATGGCATCAATTTCATCATTGTTTATTAACTCCTGAAAAGCATCAGCGCGTTGCTCATCTGTACCTGCAAAAGCATGGTGTTGTTCAAAAAGGTATTTGCTTAAAACTACCTTTAGTCCCCAACTTTCAAAAATTTTAGTGGCTAAATTTATTGGTGCTAAATCAATATGCCTAGCAGTAGCAGCAATTGCAATGGTACTATTTGGTTTTAAATACATGAGGTAATTAAAATAATTTTGCCAAAAATACACATATAAAGCCCATTGCAAAATGCATTAATTAATATTTACTAGGTGTGATGTTATTAGGTTTATATTTTTTACACTTAAAAGATATAAATTAACTTACGGAAGATTCGTTTATTGCTTCGGAAATAATATTTATCCACCGAAACTAAGTATTAAAAACTTTGAACTTATTTCCTCTCCAATCCACTTTTTGGTAGGTAAACAAACAAACTGAGGTTGTTAGTTTCTTTATCCGATAAGGCGGAATCAAAAATACTCTCCCGAACCTATATAAGTGGCAATCCTATTCCAAAACTGCTAAAATTTTTTGGTACATCTGAAACCAAAAAGCCCTGAAAGGGCGCAATATTTAAACGTAGGGTTTAGCCCTATGAAAACAAAGAGATTGCTTCGTGCCTCGCAATGACGAATAACGAACAACGAATAACGAACAACGAACACTTCGGCTCCGCTCAGTGACCGGTATACGAGCATTTCAAGTGAGATTGCTTCGTGCCTCGCAATTAAGGTAAACAGAACATTGCGAACGAACAAACGTCATTGCGAGGGAAGCGTGGCAATCTCCTTCCAACAAAGAGATTGCTTCGTGCCTCGCAATGACGAATAACGAACAACCAACTCGCAACAATCAATAATCAACCCGCAACCCGCAACCAATAAACAACTATCTTCCGCCTTTAAAACTCCTAATATTATAAGTAAATACCAGCATAAAATACGTGTTTAATACTTGGGTTCTGTTATTTTCAATAAAATTGCCCGATACTGTGCGGCTTATATTGTTATTTTGGTTTAAAATATCAAACGTGTTCAGCATCAATTCAGCAGCATTGTTTTTTAAGAATTTGTAACCAATTCCCCCGTTCCATAAAAAGAAGTTTTGGTCAAAACCACTGCCCAAACCGGTGTAGTAAGTATTGGTAATTTCGGTTCTAAATACAAGTCCTTTCCATGGCAATAAATTTAACTTAGCGGCACTAATTTGGTAAAAGTAATTATTGTTCAACTTAGCGTTTATGCTATTTTCTACAATATTGTAAAATGCAGTGTACGAAACCGAAAAATCTACCTTTTCGCTAATATTACTTCCTAAAGCAAATCCCGAAGTAAGCACATAAGTATTGGCAAAATTGGTTAAGTTATTAATTTTACTTGGCGTTCGACTGTAAGTAGTACCTAAGTTTAAGTTCAAATTGCTTTTTAGTTTTTTTACAGGAAAACCATAAGTTAAAAAACTACTGATATTGTAAAATCCATCAAAGTTTTCGGGTTTGCTTAATTGCGAACCTCGGGTTAATATAACTCCATTAATATTTTCGCTGCTATCACGAGCAGTATAAGTGGTATTGCCAATATAATTTTGAGTGGCATTGGCATTAATAAACACATAAAATGTTTTGCCTTTATCTGGATTCGAATAACCAAAACGGGTTACAAAAGTATTACTGTATTCTTGTTTTAAGTCAGCATTTCCGGTGCTTAAACTAAGCGGATTTGAGTTATCAATTACTGTTTGCAATTGGTTAATACTTGGCGCATTGGTATTGGTTCTATAAAAAATGCGTATATTACTTTTTTTGTTAAATTGGTAGCTAAACATAGCGCCTGGCAAAATATTATTAAACGTTTTTTGAACTTTAAATTCTGTTGGTGTTTTTTGCGCACCTTCCAATAAAACATATTGATAATTAGCACCTACCATAAAATTAGCTTTTTCACCTATTTTTAGTCGGTAATTAAAACCTCCGCGTTGGGTATTTATGGTATTTTCAAAATTGCTCGATAATGCGTTGTTGAACAAATTGTATTCTTTATTGGCAGTATCTTTATTGTTGGTTTCTTTATTATTGCTGTTAATGGTGTATGATGGTGAATAGTTCAACATCAACATACCGTTTTTACCTACTTGTTCGGTAAAATTGATGGCGCCAGAATGTGTAATATTATTACCTGAAGTTATAGTTTTTTGGTCTATTAAAGCTGTTGAGTCGGTAGGTGTAAAGTAGCGGTTATTTGCAGTTAAAGTGCTCGCCCCATTTTTATCATTTATATCTGTTCCCAAATTAAATGAAATGGTACGCCCTTGTTTGGCAAATTTATGCCTGTATAAAATATTATTATTTAAACTTACTCCACTGTTTTGACTAGTATTGGTGGTATTGGTTTGGTTCAATAAAATGCCGTTAAATTCATTTTTACCTAATATATTACTTACCGAATTATTATCCTGAAAACTTAATTTAGGACTTAAAATAATCGCATTATTGCTGTCTAAATTGTACTCAAGTCGTACATTAAACCTATGATTTTGATTTTGGCTTGTACTGATACTATTTTGATTGAAAAATTGACTGGTACCGCCATTTAAAATAGTAATGCGTTGCAATTCGTTATCAGTGGTATTATTGGTTTGGTTAAAAAAGTAACTTCCAGTTACATTTAGTTTTTTGCCCCAAGTATCACTAAAGTTTATACCACCTAAATTACTTGTATTTATTCCACCTTGGTTTCCAACCAAAAAATTACCGCTTGGGTTTCCACCACCCATGCCTCCACCGCCAAAACCACCACCGCCAAAACCTCTTCCACCCATTCCTCCTCGGCCTTGGTTACCTGTGTTTGCTAAGCCTAGTAAATCTTGAGAGCCAAAGTTTTGTTGGTTAATATTATTGCTCAATCCTAAAATTGAAATGCGTTGTTTTCCTTTAAAAATATTCAAATTTCCGCCAGCAGTATATCTTTCATCAGTTCCACCACCAGCATAAAGTCGTCCAAACTTACCATTACTTTTACCCGATTTGGTAGTAATATTAATGGCTTTTACCGTGTTTCCATCATTAAAGCCAGTAAATTGTGCTTGGTCGCTTTGCCTATCAAATACTTGTATTTTATCAACTACTTCGGCCGGCAAGTTTTTAAGAGCCAAAGCCACATCATCGCCAAAAAATTCCTTACCGTCAATGGTAATTTTCTGAACATTTTCTCCTTGCGCTTTTACCGTTCCGTTTTCAACAGTAATACCGGGCATTTTGGTTACCAAATCTTGCACGTTGGCATCGGGATTGGTTTTATAAGCATTGGCATTGTATTCGGTGGTATCTCCTTTTTGTTGCGAACGTATTGCCTTTTCCGAAATGGTTACATCTTTTAATTGGCTATTGCTTTGTTCTATTTTTATAATTCCTAAATCTTCTGTTTCGGCATTTATTAAAGTAGTAAATTCTAATTTTGAGAACCCAATATAAGACGTCCTAATTAAGTAATTGCCATATTTTAAATTAGTTATAGTAAAATTTCCGTTATTGTCTGTACTAGCGGTTTTTCTATTGGTACTATCTTGCCTATTAATTGCAGTAACCAATACTCCCAATAACGGCTCTTTTGTTTTTTTATTAATTATTTGTCCTTTAATTACTTGTAATTGTTGAGCTACCGAAGTAAAGGAAATTATGAGGAGAAGAAATAAGGTTGAAATCTTTATCAATTTTAGGAACATACTTTAAAAATAATGGTCAAAGATAGATGTTTTAATAACCGTAAAGTTTAATATAGGTTTATTGTTTTACATGTAATAATAAGCCATTTAAATAATTTTCTACTTTAAATTGCTTATTTTAATTTTAAACTAATTTGAAAGTCGGTATATTGCCACGTTTTTATTTGCCAAAACATAAATGAATTTTAATAAACTGCTTTTACTTTCAAATAATGAAAATGCAATAGAAGGTTTCTTTATTGAAAATATATTTATTATAGCCCCAATTTTAGTAGGTTTTATAGTTATTTTCTTTACCAAAAAATATTTTTTCAATTTTAAAGCCATTTGTCCTAATTGCGGATCAAAAACGGATATATCAAGAATAAAGAAAAATAAATTTTTTAATCGTTTTAGCTTCACTGAAAATATTAAAAAATATAACTGCCGAAAGTGTCATTATAAGTTTTATATACTAAAAAATGCGCCAAAAGGAAAATCGAAAGAGTCAGATAAGTTTTAGCCTTTTATTTAGCGGCTGTTTTTTGCTGCCAAGGTATTTTTACATATTTCATATACCTAACAATTACCGATTGTTTTCTAGCTATGTATTTCGATGGTTTATTGGCTGTCCAACGTCTTGGGTTTGGAAAACAAGCTACTACCGAAGCAGCTTCTTGTTTACTCATTTCGTTTGCCGATTTTTCGTAATAAAAATTGGCAGCAGCCTCTGCTCCATAAATTCCTTTACCCATTTCTATTATATTTAAGTAAACTTCTAAAATTCTTCGCTTTGTCCAGAGCAATTCTATGGCCACGGTTACGTAAAATTCTAGTCCTTTTCTTACCCAACTTCGGCTAGGTGTAAAAAATAAATTTTTGGCTGTTTGTTGGCTAATGGTGCTTGCTCCTCTTAATTTTTTTCCACCACTGATATTACTTTCTAATGCTTTATAAATTTGTTCAAAGTCAAAACCATAGTGATCAAAAAACTGTAAATCTTCGCCTACTATGGTTGCTTTAATCATGTTATTGCCAATATAATCAATTCCTCGCCACGATTTATTGAGCCTAACTTCATCGCTTCCAGCTATTTGTTCCACAAGTCTAACTACATGCAGCGGTGTTATAGGTACAGGTAACACTCTGTATAACATGATGAGCATCAAACTATATTGCCAAGTAAGTAAAAAAACTTTTAGCAACCAGTTTTTTAGTTTTATCAGTTTCCCTTTTAAGGCTTTTATGTGTTTATTGTTGTTCAAAATATTTTATTGCGCAGCAAGTTTACAAAATCATTATCAAATCTGTTTTTGTTTTATGTACAAAGCAGTGTTTATTTGTACTGTTTTTAAATAACCAATATTTCGTGATACAAACTTTTCAATTAAAACTATCCATTTTTTTTATAGTATTTACCATTCTTATCGACTCGTATAGCTGGCAGGCTATTAAAGCTTTAGTTAGAGATAAATCGACTTTAACTCGAAAATTTTTTGCTTATTTATACTGGGTAATTCCTACGTTAGCCATTATTTATTTTTTACAAGGTGTTTTTTTTCCTGGTCAAAACGACAATAAAATGCTTAAAATTTATTTTAATGGATTTTATTTTTCAATATATGCTTCCAAATTTGTGGTTTGTTTGTTTTTAATTTTTGATGATTTAAAACGCCTCATTAAAATGTTTTGGTTAAAAGCATTTACTCCTAAAAAAGATATAATTCCTGAACCTACCCAAGGCGATACTTTAGAACATATTCATGAAGAAGCAGAGGAGGAAAAAGAAAAAATTACCCGTAGTCAGTTTTTAGCACGAACAGGTTTATTGGTAGGTGCCGCGCCTTTAATTATTTTAACTCGTGGTATATTTAAAGGTGCGTATGATTACCGGGTGCGCAGAGTACAATTGTATTTACCCAATTTACCTTCTGGTTTTGAAGGGGTTAAATTGCTGCAAGTAAGCGATATACATTCTGGAAGTTTTACCAATCGCGATGCTGTTTATCGTGGAATTCAAATGATTAAAGACGAAAATCCTGATTTAGTTTTTTTTACAGGCGATATTGTGAACAGCAAAACTGATGAATTATATGATTGGCAAAATATTTTTGCTGAAATAAAAGCGCCAATGGGTGTGTTTAGCGTTTATGGAAACCATGATTATGGCGATTATGTAAGTACTTGGAAAAGCGATGAAGAAAAAGCTCAAAACTTAGCCGATTTAGCCAAAGCGCACAAAGATATGGGTTGGAACTTGCTAAGAAATGAGCATATTACATTGACTAAAAATAACCAACGTATTGGAATTATTGGCGTGGAGAATTGGGGCGATAGAGGTCGTTTTCAAAAATATGGCGATGTAGAAAAAGCAACCAAAAATATGCCTGATGTGCCAGTAAAATTATTGCTTTCGCACGATCCAAGCCATTTTGATACCATTGTGAGTAAGCAACACAAAGAAATTGATGTAACCTTTAGCGGGCATACACATGGTTTTCAGTTTGGTGTTGAAATAGGTAGTTTTAAATGGAGCCCTTCGCAATACATTTATAAACATTGGGCAGGCTTGTATCAGGAAGATAAACAACAACTTTATGTTAATCGTGGTTTTGGCTTTTTGGGTTATCCGGGTAGGGTTGGTATTTTGCCTGAAATTACTGTATTTACACTTACTAAAAATAGTTAATACCGCTTTGACGTATAATTGTCCAATTTATTATTGGCGGCATTATTCCATTTAAGATTTATACCAAACTTAATGGCCTCTCGCTAAAGCTGGAATGTATAATTTGAGAATCAAAATGGATTAACTTAAAATTTTAATAATTTTTTATGTAAAATACCTAGTTATTGGTATTTTAAATAATTGTTAAATTATTAATTTTGTAGCGAACAAATCTTAGTTAAATGATTTTAAATTATTTATCGCCACTGTTAATATTAACCATAGTATTTATATTTGGGCGACTATATATTTTTAGTAAACTTCAAAGCGATAGGGTATGCAAAAACTGCTCATCGGCCGATACAGAAAGAATTGCACGTGGTGCATGGATAAAAAAATTTCTTCGACTTGATCATTTACATAAAATTTGGTGCCGCAAATGTGGACGTATATTTTATGTAAGAAACTCAGAATAATTGCTTTTAGTCTATTATAACTTTCACAGTTTTTTCAAAATCAACTCCATTTACTTTTAAAATATACATGCCCGATTTTAAGTTGGAGGTGTTTATTAGATTATTGCCTTCGGCAACAATTTGATTTATAATGGCCTGGCCTTGTAAGTTATAAATAATGGCTTCAGTGGCTGTTTTTAAATTGTTTAATTGCAATGTGACTTGTTGCTTAGCAGGATTTGGAAAAACTGAAATTTGTGTTTCTGTCTTTAAAATATCTTTGGTACCAACACCATATTTTACTTTAAGTACAAATAAACCTTCACTTATATCGCTGGCTATAATATTGCCGCTTGGCAAATAAGGACAAACTCCCCAACAGCCATGAAATCCAGTAAAAACTCCATCAGCATTTAAGGTATAAGTATCGTAATAAGCATGTTTTTTAGGATTATTAGGGTCGGTTAAATCATACACATATACGCCATCTTCGTAGCTTGAAACCACTGCCATATTATTTTTCCAATAAGCATTATGTGGCAATGCATTGGGGTGCGAATTAAAATAAACCACTTGTTTTGGATTACTAATATCTTTAATATCAAATATTTTGATAGGCGAACCAAGGTTTTCATCGGTAAACATAATTTTATCGCCTTTTTCGTTAAGCCAACTGCTATGGTTGGTGCCGCGTTGCGGATAATTGCTAATTACACTCAAAAGTTTTTGATTACTTAAATTGCGCAAATCCATTATGTAAAGTCCTGCCTCGTAGCACGATAAATAAACGGTATCGTTTCTACTAAACATTTCGTGTACTTGGTTAAACTGTGGGCTACCTAAACCATTTATTGGAACTTGTAAACTTGCTAAAAAAGTTGGTTGCTCCGGGTTTTGAATTGAATAAACATCCATAGCAGAAAAACTTGTTTTTTTCGAATTTTGGCAAATGTACAATCGTTTGCTTGCAGCTTCTACAAAAACAGTATGTGCCTGCACCGATAAATCATTGCTGCGGTAAACTTCATGAACTGAATCGGGTAAATATTGTAAATCTAAAATTTGTAAACCACCCAAACTACCCGAACGTTCTGATACAAAATAAGCATAATGGCCGTAAACCTCTACATCACGGTTAATTGATTTGGTTGAATACCCATCTTTTACCGAAACTAATTTTATTGAAGTAGGAACAGTAATATCAAAAAAATAAAAGCTATCGTTGCCTAATAAAATAGCATATTCTTTTTTGTTGGTTGAGTCGTAATAACCACCAATATCGCTCCAAAGTTGGTCTCCATCTATTTTTGGTAAGCTGGTATTATTCCATTGCGCTAGCAAATCCATATTCATGCTTTGCTGCGCTTTAAGGGTAAAAACAGAAAATAAAGAAAGTACTAAAATGTATAATTTATGCATAAGTTATTTTTATAAAGAGTTATTTATTGCTTTAAAAGTTTTTGTCTAATTACTTGTTTTGCACCTTTTATTTCTAAAAAATATAAACCTGATTTTAAATCGTGTATGTTTTCGGTATAAAGGTAATTACTTTTAAATACTTGGTTGAACTGTTTTACAGCATTTCCTTGTAAGTCAAAAACTGTTATTACAAAGTTGTCTGCATAGTTGGTTTCTACAGCAATGTTTAATACATCGTTTGCCGGATTTGGGTAAATATTAGCTTTGGTGGTTAGTTGTATTTCGTTGGTATTCAATAGGCCACTGTCTGCCCTTAACACAAAAATTCCGTTTGTTCTATCACTAGCAATTATATTGCCGCTAGGCAAAAATGGCCAAACTCCCCAACAGCCGGTAAAAATTTTGGTATAATCTGTTCCATTTTGAGGGTAAGTATCGTAATAGGCCGCAAGCTGCGGTTTTTTGGTGTCAGCTATATTGTAAATTACCACACCATCTTGATAATGTGAAATAACTGCAAAACTTCCATACCAATATGCATTATGCGGAATGGCCCACTCGTTAGAAATAAACATACTTTCTAACCTTGGTGCTTGAATAATACTTATATCAAAAATTTTAGTGGGCAAGTTCATGTTTTCATCGGTAAATATAATGTGTTTACCATCTTTACTTAACCATGAACTGTGGTTATAACCACTTGATGGATAATTTACTATGCTACCAATTATTTGTTGGTTATTTAAATCACGCAAATCGTAAATGTATAAACCCGAATAACCGCATGATAAATAAGCAGTATCGTTTCTTACATGGCTTTCGTGAACCCATCTAAATGCTGCCTCGCCACTGGAGCGAATGGGAACGTAAAGTTTAGCTAAAAATTTAGGTTTTTCTGGATCTTCTAACGAAATAATATCCATGGCCGACTCTTTTAAATTGCCATTTGCCCAATTAGCATATTTATTAGAACACATGTACAAACGTTTGCTTTTAGCTTCAATAAAAATACTGTGGGTGTTAATGGCTAAAGCGCTGTCTTCGTAAACCTTATGAACTGAATCGGGTAAATATTGCAAATCGTAAATTTGCATAGAGCTTCGGTTTTGATCGGCTACGCAATACACATAATGCTGGTAAATTTCGTAATCGCGGTTAATCACACCTTTTACCGAACCATATTCCACATCCAATAATTTAATTTGGGTAGGAATGGTAATATCAAAAAAGTAAATGCTATCGGTGCTGCCAGCAATAATGTATTCTTTTTGAGTAAGGCTATCGTAATAACCAATTAAATCGTTCCAAATATTTACTGAATCTACTTTATTTAAGTTTGGATTATTCCAATTGCTTAATAAAGTCATTCTATAAGCATTTTGAGCATTACTAAAAAATGCCCAAAAGCTTATCAATATTAACAGTAAATGCTTTTTCATATTAGTATTTTACAAATTTTTTAAACCTATAGTCGCCTTTGCCATTGTATAAAAACATAATATAAACTCCTTGTCGGTAATTGGCAATTTCACTAATCAACATTTCTGTTTTACAAAACACGCCATCGCAAAACGAAGGGTCAACATATAAACTTTTAAAATACATCAGAGCGCCATATTGGTCAATAATGGCCAATTCAGCTGTATTGGCATTAAATTGATTTTGAATAAATGAAAAGTTTAAATTGTTATTGGTATAAGTTGGGTAAATATCAAATTCTAATCCTGAACATGAGCCATCGCGCCATTGGCCAGGTAAAATTCCGTTTTGCATTTCTGCTGCGCAAATGTTTCGATAAGTAACGCCATCACAACCACAAACCGGTTTAAAACTAGGGTCTGGACAAGGAAAGCCTAAGTTAACTCTATTGGGGTCTTTGCAAGTAACAAATTGAGCTCCACAGTTTTGAGTAATAAAAAACAGAACAAATGCTAAAAAAATATATTTAACTGAAAAAATGTACTTCATTTAATTAATGTATTGGTTTATTATTACCGATTACGAATATAAAATTAAATTTATCAAGTAATTAAAAATACTATTTAAATCAATATTTTTACCAAAAACAAATAGTTTATGAATGGTTAGTTAAATTGGCTATTGGTTTTTTATAATTGCGGCTATATCTATGAAAAAAATATACATCATCCGTCATGGCGAAACAGAGTTTAACAAACTTTCTATTGTTCAAGGTCAAGGCGTTGATACATCTTTAAACGAAACAGGCATCAATCAAGGATTGCAGTTTTTTGAAAAATATAAAACCATTCCTTTTGATAAAATATATGTATCGAATTTAAAGCGCACGCAACAAACCATTCAGCCTTTTATTGATTTAGGAATTCCTTATCAAAAATTAGGAGGATTAAATGAAATAAGTTGGGGTGATTTTGAAGGAAAAGCACAAGATTTTAAAGAGCGAGAGTTTTACCAACATGCGGTAAACGAGTGGAATAATGGTAATTACGATGTGGCTGTAGCCAATGGTGAAACGCCTAACCAAATGCAAGCAAGGCAAAAAGAAGCGTTAGAAATAATTATGGCTAATGGACAGTAAAACACCATTTTAATTTGTATGCATGGCCGCGCTATGAAAAGTTTGGTTTGCACTTTGCTAAACGAACCCCTAAAAAATATGGATAACTACGAACATAGAAATACTTGTTTATACCTATTTAATTTTGATGGTGAAAAATTTGAACTGATTACACAAAATGATGTTTCGCATTTGGGGGATTAGAGATTGGAAGATTGGAAAAATTACAAAGATTGAAAGATTACAAAGAAATTTTAGCCACAGATTTCACAGATTAAACTAATCATTGTCTGAATCAGGATTAGAATGATTTAAGGATTTACAAGATGTTTGGGAAATCTGGGAATATGTGGCAAATATTGTTGTTTGGATAAACAATCTGTGAATCTGTGGCAACGTTTTACTAGCAAAGGGACCTATAAAAAATAATCTGTGAAATCTGTGGCAACGCTCCTCACGATAATTATCCGGAAAGCTCAGCGACCGATAAAAAAATAATCTGTGTAATCTGTTGCTAAAAAGTTCGGATTAGATTGTTTTCGATTGGTGAGGACACCCGAGGACTAATATGTGGCAAATATTGTTGTTTGGATAAACAATCTGTGAATCTGTGGCAACGTTTTACAAGCAAAGGGACCTATAAAAAATAATCTGTGATATTTGTGAAATCTGTGGCAAAATATAGTCAAGCTCAGCGACCGATAATCTGTGAATCTGTGGCTAATAAACACCTTCAAACCATGCATCAAAAATCAACGAACTTTATCAACAATATACTCAATATAACTTCAAACAGAAATTATTGCTAAAAAGCTTAAAATTGCCCAATGGTTTTTAGTAGTATTACTTTTTTAGTTGGTTTTTTACCTCTATTTATACTTTTTTACCAATTGGTAGGTAAAAAATATAAAAACGCATACCTGCTTTTTACCAGCATATTGTTTTATAGTTGGGGTGCTCCTCAATTTATTTTCGTTATTTTACTTACCACTATTATTGATTTTTTCCTTGTAAGGAAAATGGATGCCATGGAAACAAAGAATGGCAGAAAAGTACTACTTGGTCTTTCCTTGTCCATCAATATAGGCTTGCTTGTTTATTTTAAGTATGCTAACTTTTTTATAGATAACATCAATGCACTTACTGGATACTTTGGAATTACTCCTATTATTTGGGTAAAACTATTGCTTCCTATAGGTATTTCGTTTTACACCTTCGAAACCATTACTTATGTTATAGATGTATATAGAAAAGTACACAAACCTTTGCGTAATTTTTGGGACTATCAATTATACATTATTCTTTTTCCTAAGCTAATTGCTGGTCCTATAGTTAGGTTTCATTCCATAGCCGACCAAATAACGGATAGAAATGAAACCATTGATGATAAATTGCATGGATTTATTAGATTTTGTATTGGTTTAGGTAAAAAAATACTCATTGCAAACGTATTGGGAGAACAAGCAAATGCCATTATGGATGTGCCTGCCTTCAATGTATCAAGTTATATGTTATGGGTTGGTATTTTAGCCTATACTTTTCAAATTTACTTCGATTTTTCTGGGTACTCAGACATGGCACTTGGCTTGGCAAAAATGGTGGGTTTTACCATTCCCGAAAACTTCGATAATCCTTACAATGCAAAAAGCATAAGCGAATTTTGGCGAAGGTGGCATATATCTTTAGGACAATGGATGAAAAATTACTTATACATTCCATTAGGCGGAAATAGAAGCAATACACAGTACAAAGTATTGTTCAATTTAATTTTTGTATTCTTTATTTCTGGTTTATGGCATGGTGCATCATGGAATTTTGTAATTTGGGGTATGTTTCATGGATTTTTTCTTATACTCGATAGGCTATTTTTATTGAAATTACTGGTTAAGTTAGGTACTTTTTTTAGCGTAGTATTCACTTTTTTAACTGTAGCCATTGGATGGGTGTTTTTTAGAATTGAGGGCTTTCAAGAAGCCATTCAGTATATTACTGGTCTTTTTGACCTAAAGCAAGGAACTACCCCCATTGCCATTCAACCCCAATTTATATTTATTTTTATCGTGGCCATTGTTTTTTCATTTAGCAATTTGTTTTCATTGGGTCGTAAAATGCAACAATTAATGTATGTGGGGAATAATACAAACAAGTGGTATATTTCCATGTTATTGGTAAGTATAATTATACTCATTTTAGCACTTAGCAGCATTACTACCGAAGGTTTTAACCCATTTATTTATTTTAGATTCTAATGAGGCAACTAAAAACAATAAATAGCAAGTACATTATATTATATACATTGATGGTTTTGCTTTGTATTCCGCTTTCACTTATGTTAGTAAAACCAGAATTCACCACGCCATTAAAAGGAAGTATAGAAGATGTAAAGCCACCAAATATAGCAGTAAATACTTGGTTTAATGAGGAATTTCAGAAAGGCTTTGAAAAGTATATCAATCAAAACTTTGGATTTAGAAACATATTGGTGCGCATTCATAACCAGATTGATTTTACTTTTTGGAATAAAATAAATGCACAAGAGGTAATTATTGGAAAAGAAAATTATTTATATGAAAACAACTATATTCAAGAATATTTAGGGGCTAATTTTGTTGGAGAACAAAAAATAATAGAACGTATCAAAAAACTAAAGCTAATTGAAGATACTTTGCTTAAATTGAATAAGCACTTAGTGGTAATTATTGCCCCTGGAAAAGCATCATTTTATCCGGAATATATTCCAGATTCTTTCCTAACAAAAAAGAAACCTATTAGCAATTATAAAGTGTATTCAAAAGCCCTGTTAAAAACGCAAGTGCCTTTTATTGACTTTAACAAGTGGTTTATTCAGTATAAAAGCAGGGTGCCTTTCCCATTATATGGTAAATGTGGTATCCATTGGAGCAAATATGGAGAGTATTTGGTGGCAGATTCTATATTGAAATACATATACAAAAACTGTCAACTAAAAATAAAACAATTACACTTAGATACTATTGTGCTAAAGGATGAAAACCAACAGGGAGACTACGATATTGGAGAGGGATTGAACTTGCTTTTTAGGCTCAATACCTTTCCGATGGCTTATCCTCAATTTTATGTAAGTAAGAATGCCTCAGCAGAAAATGCCAGGGTAATGGTGGTAAGCGACAGTTATTATTGGGGAATGTATAATTGGGGAATGTCTAAAAATGTATTTAACAATGGTCAATTTTGGTATTATAATGACCAAATCTATGCAGATACAATTAAACAAGCCGTTCGGGTGTTTGATATAAACTTATTAGATGAAGTAAATAAACACCAAGTAATATTGTTGGTATGTACAGAAGGGAATTTATTTAAGTTTGGATTTAACTTTGTGGAAAATTTGTATGATGCTTTTTATAACAAAGACCCCAATACCTCTTCAGTTAAAAACATTCGTTTGGCTTATTTAATAAAGCAAATAAAAAACAATAAGCAACAATTTAAAGATTGCATGGAAACTGCTACTCAAAAAAACGAACCAATAGAAAGTGTAATTAGAGGCTTAGCGGAGTATTTGCTTTGGGCAGAAAATAACAACCAGTAGCAATTATAGAATGCTATTTTTATTTAAAACCGTTTATAAAAAGACCCTTTTCAAAAAGAAAATATACCTTAACATTGTTGCATAAAATGAATTGTTATGATAAAAAAGTACTTATTACCATTAACTGTTATAGCCACCATTGCTTGTAACCAAGCTACTAAAACAGTACAAAAAAATCTAAATATGTTACCATATCCAAACACCAAAACCGATTCTCAAACCGATAATTACCACGGTACTCAAATAGCAGATTCATATCGTTGGTTAGAAAATGATACTGCTGCTGATGTAATTAAATGGGTAAAAGACGAGAATGAAGTAACGCAAAACTATTTAGGTCAAATTCCTTACAGAACACAAATAAAAAATCGCTTGACAGAAATATGGAATTTCCCAAAATATTCTAGTCCGTTTAAAGAAGGTGATTGGTACTACTTTTTTAAGAACGAAGGGTTACAAAATCAAAGTATTTTATACCGCCAAAAAGGACTTACAGGTGAACCTGAAGTGTTTTTAGATCCTAATAAATTAAGTAATGATGGAACAGCCTCATTAGCTAGTTTTACTTTTAGCAAAGACCACAAATATTGTGCAGTAGGTGTGGCACAAAGTGGCAGCGATTGGAACGAAATTTTTGTGATGGATGTATCCTCTAAACAAAAATTAAATGACAAAATAGAATGGGTAAAATTTAGTGGTGCTACTTGGAAAGGAAATGGTTTTTATTACAGCCGTTACGATGCACCAGCTAAAGGAAAAGCATTTAGCAATGCCAATGAATTTATGAAAATTTATTATCATAAAATGGGTACAACACAAAGTGCAGATGAGTTAATTTATGAAGATAAAAAACATCCGTTGCGTTATTTCAATGCAGGTATAACCGAAGACGAACGTTTTATGTTTATAAACATAAGCGAAGGAACCAATGGTAACGAAATTTTATTGAAAGATTTAAGTAAAAACGAAAAGGTTTTTAAAACACTTTTCAACGGATTTGAAAACAATTATAGCCTTATAGATAATGTTGGTGATAAAATATTAGCTACTACTGATAAAGGTGCTGCTAAATATAAATTGATAGAAGTGGACCCTGCCAATGCCGATGAAAAAAACTGGAAAACCATTATTGCTGAAAGCACCGATTTACTAGAAGGAGCAAGCTTTTGGGGCGGAAAATTATTTATCAATTATTTAAAAGATGCAAGCACCAGAATTTATAAATTTAATGGGGATGGAACAGGAAAAGAAGAAATAATATTACCTGGAATTGGAACTGCAAGTGGCATTGGTGGAAAAAAAGAAGACACCGAAACTTTTTATACTTATACTTCATTTACTAACCCAGGCGAAATATATAAATACGATTTAAAAACTGGCAAATCGGAATTATTCCGCAAAACAGAAGTGAAGTTTAATGCCAATGACTTTGAAACCAAACAAGTGTTTTATACCAGTAAAGATGGAACAAAAATTCCTATGTTTATTATGCATAAAAAAGGCTTGAAACTAGATGGAAATAACCCAACAATGCTATATGGTTATGGTGGATTCAATATTTCGTTAACACCATCTTTTAGCGTAAGCAGAATTATGTTTTTGGAACAAGGTGGAGTTTATGCTATTGCAAGTTTACGTGGCGGTGGAGAGTATGGCGAAGATTGGCACAAAGCAGGTATGTTGGGCAAAAAACAAAATGTATTTGACGATTTTATAGCTGCTGCTGAATATTTAATCAGTGAAAAATATACAACAAGCAATAAGCTTGGAATTAATGGTGGTTCAAATGGAGGTTTATTGGTAGGTGCATGTATGACTCAAAGACCAGAATTGTTTAAAGTTGCCATTCCTGCTGTGGGCGTATTAGATATGTTGCGCTACCACAAATTTACCATTGGTTGGGGCTGGGCTGTTGAATATGGAAGTAGCGATAAAAAAGAAGATTTTGATTGGTTAATAAAATATTCGCCATTGCATAATGTAAAGCAAGGAGTAAAATATCCAGCTACTATGATTATGACAGCCGACCACGATGACAGAGTGGTGCCTGCACATTCGTTTAAGTTTGGTGCCGAGTTACAAGCCAAAGCCGATTCTTTGAATCCAATATTGATAAGAATAGACAGCAAAGCAGGCCATGGTGCTGGCAAACCAACTACTAAATTAATTGATGACGCTGCCGATATGTGGAGCTTTGTGCTTTGGAATTTGGGAGTAAATGAAGTGAAATAAAACATAGCCACAGATTTCACAGATTACACAGAAAAATTTTCTTAAATAAATCTGTGAATCTGTGACTAATATTGTTGGTCGGAGACTCAACAACGGACAGTTTGAAATCTGTGTTATCAGTGCAATCTGTGGCTAGAAAACTAAAGTGGCACTTCAATATTTACCGTTGTTCCTTTGGTTAAATAAGAATCAAAAAACACTTTTCCGTTGATATAATTTATTCGTGATTGTATGTTTTTCAACCCAATACCTTCATAATTTTCTAGGTTCTTCGTGTCAAATCCTACTCCATTATCTTCTATTATTAAACTTAATTCTTTTTCGTGTTTAACAAATTGAATGCTTACTTCAGTTGCTTGCGCGTGTTTTAAAATATTATTTACTAGTTCTTGTAAAACCCTAAACAGTATCATTTCAACGGTCGAATTGAGTCGTTCATCAATTCCAAAGGTTTCAATATTTATTTTCAATATAGCCGATTGATTTAATTTATTGATAAAATCGCGAACAGCCGAAATTAAACCGTGTTTTATTAATGAATTGGCCATCATATTATGGCTTACCGATCTCACTTCATTTACTGCCTCATCTATCAATCCACTTGCATTTTCAAATAAAGTTATTTCCTCCTTCTTCGAAGTATTTACTAAACTTTTTAAAGCCACTAAATTTAATTTTGCTGCACTCAATTGTTGCCCAATACCATCGTGTAAATCGCGGGCAATTCTGGTTCGTTCAAGTTCTTCTGCATCAATTATTGCTATACTATTCTCTTCTTTTTGACGCAATAGTTCAGCATTCAAAATATTTTTTTGCTTTAATTTATAACTATTGTAAAATAAGTACGAAACCAAAACTACCAAAATAATTCCTATTAATAAACTCCATTTAACTACGTTACTTTTGTTGAGTTCAGCAGTAGTAATTTCATTTTCTTTTTGGAGTAATTGGTTAGCAATTTCCTTTTCATTGGTTTCATATTTTGTTTGCATTTCGCTGAATTGTTCAGCCATATTATTACTAAAAACAGAATCTTTTAATGCTGCATAATTATTATAATTTTTCACTGCCATTTCACCCCTATTAGTTAAGGCATAAAGGTCACCAAGTGATTTGTAGGTTAGTAACAGTGTTGTTTCCATCGACTGGTCCAAGCAAATTTTTTCAGCAATTTTCAAATGTTTTTCAGCCAAATCGTATTGTTTTTCGGTAATTAATAAGTTTCCTATATTATTATTATAAATGCCCATGCTATTAATATCTTTAATAGAATTGGCAATTGCTAATGCTTTTAAGTAAAATGCTTTGGCTTTTATATTATTGGGAATTTGCCTGTAATAAAAACCCAAATTGTTGTAAGTGGCGGCTATTTCATTGCTATCGTTTAGTTTAATAAAAATATTTAAAGCTTTGGTTTGGTATAAAATAGCACTTTTAAATTGGCTTTTTTTCTCAAAGCAACCACTCAATTTTTCTAAGGCTGAAGCTTGTGAATATTCATCGTTAATTGCCACTGCTATATTATACGATTGCGTGGCATACTCAAGCACTTTATCATAATTTTTTAGTCCAGTGTACAGATAACAAATATTATTAAGTGTATATGCGATGTAGTTTTTATTATCGAGTTCTTTGTAAATAGTTAATGTTTTGAGTAAGTAATTTAAAGCCGGTTTAAATTCATCCATTTCAGCATAACATTGTCCTAATTTACTATACGAAGATGCAATATCAGACTTGTTTGGAAGCTTTAATCTTATTGCCAAAGCATTTTGATGGTAATTAATGGCTTGCTTAAATTTATTTTCTTTTATCAAAACTATCCCAATATCGTTATATGCTTGAGCCATATATTTTTTATTCGATAGTTTTATGGCTAAATCTAACTCTTGTTCCGCATAATACTTGGCCTTATCAAGATTAGAAATGCAACATTCCCAGTTTAAATCCGACAATAGTTGAAGTTTAATGGTATCTGAATTACTTTTATTTAAAAGGTTTTCTAAACTATCTACCAAATTGGATTGGGCCAACAAGCCATTTATTTGAAAAGCCAAAAGGAAAATTAAAATTGTTTTCTTTTTATAAACTAGATTCATACGTGGCTTTTATTTATTTTAAATGTTCAATTACAAAATTAAGGCTAGGAGATTGGTAAACATATACCAGTTTTTGGGTAATTTAAATAAGTACTAGCACTTATATTTTAAATTATTTTTTGGGTAATTGCGTATTTAATTAAACCTGCTACGCTTTTTATATTGGTCTTTCTAAAAATATTTTTTCGATGAGTTTCTACGGTTCGCTCACTTATAAATAATTTATCTCCAATTTCGGCATTACTCATTTCCTCAGCAATTAATTTAATAATTTGTATTTCGCGTGGCGTTAAGTGACCAAATTCGTTACTTTCAATTGGTGAGTTTACTTCTTTTATTGATTTAAGCATTTCTAATGTAACTTGGTTACTAAAAAAAACATTACCCATTTCTATTGTTTTTATAGCGTTAGTTAATTCGTCTAATCCAGTATTTTTTAAAATATAACCATCCACACCAGCTTCAATCATTTCATTAATAGTGGCTTTATCACCATACATAGAAAGTGCTAAAACTTTTATTTCAAAATTATGTGCCTTAATTTTTTTAGTAAGTTCAATCCCCGATAATTCATCCATGTTAATATCAGTTAT
>JBGSBN010000021.1:0-26336 GCA_041730515.1 Methylacidiphilales bacterium
ACTTGGCTTAAAAATAATCCTGTTCCAAGTACCGAAAGCCGTTGGGGTAATTTTAACATTGTAGCCGAGCGTAACAACGATATTTTACGTGGTATTTTAGAAAATTTAGCTAAAACTACACATACGCCAGGTTCTATTGAAGATAAAATTGCTACCTTCTATAAACTGTATGTTGATACCAATAAACGTAAAGATGATGGATTGGCATTTACTGAACCTTATTTGAAAAAAATACAATCGGTTACAAACACCCGAGAAATATTTACGCTTGCAGCCGAAATGCACAAGGTAGGAATTTCTACCTTGTTTAGATTTGGTGTTTCGCAAGATGCCAAAAATAGCCAAGTTTATATTCCATATTTATCGCAAGGCGGACTTGGTTTGCCCGATAAAGATTTTTATTTTAAAACGGACGAAAAATCGGTGAAAATCAGAAATGAGTACATTAACTATATTACCAAGGTTTTAAAAGTGTATGGTAAAGATGCTATAGCACAAGTGCGCGATGCGCAATTGATTTTAAAAATGGAAACCGATTTAGCATCGGGAAGTTTAAATAGATTAGAAAGACGCGACCCCGATAAACAATACAACAAATATGTTTTAAACGAACTTTATACTGAAATAAGCGCAGTTCCTTTAAAAGATTATATTGCTAAAACAGGCATTGCTTCGTTCGATAAATTGATTGTTGGTCAACCTAAGTTCTTTAAAAACCTGAATGATTTGCTAACCAAATACAGCATTGAAGATTGGAAAACATACATGAGTTGGAGTTTTATGAATAACACCATTTCGTTACTTACACCAGAGTTAGAGCAAATTCAATTTAGTTTTTATGCCACCGTATTAAGCGGAACCAAAGAACAAAAACCTTTATGGAAAAAAGCCATTGCGGCTTGTAATGGAGGTGTTGGTGAAATGCTTGGGCAGTTATTTGTAAAACAAACTTTTAGTCCAAATGCTAAAACACAGGTAAATACCATGGTTTCTAATATTTCGGATGCTTTTGCGGTGCGCTTAAAAAGTTTGGCTTGGATGAGTGCCGAAACCAAAGAAAAAGCAAATACCAAATTATTGAGCATTTCGCGCAAGTTTGGTTATCCTGATAAATGGACTGATTACACTACTTTAAATATTACTACTTCAAGTTATTTTGAAAATGTGCTTGCTGCCAATGAGTTTGATTACAATGAAATGATTAACCGTTTAGGCAAACCAATTGACAAAACAGAGTGGGGCATGTTACCACAAACGGTAAATGCATACTATAGCCCAATTAACAACGAAATTGTGTTTCCTGCTGCTATTTTACAAGCGCCATTTTTTGATGAAAATGCTGATGCTGCTTTAAACTATGGTGCAATTGGTGCAGTAATTGGCCATGAAATAACACATGGTTTTGATGACCAAGGAAGCAAATACGATGCAAACGGAAACTTAAATAGTTGGTGGACTGAAAACGACAGAAAACAATTTGAAGCTAGAACCAACGTATTGGTAGAGCAGTTTAATAAATTTAAAGTAGGCGATAGTTTATTTGTAAATGGTAAACTTACTTTAGGTGAAAACATTGCTGATTTAGGTGGTTTAAGCATAGCTTACGATGCATTTAAATTGTACTTAAAACAGCATCCTGAAGAAAACGTAGTGAAAGATGGTTTTACACCTGAACAACGTTTCTTTATTGGTTTTGCGCAATTATGGAAAAACAATGCAAGGCCAGAAGCTATTCGCCAGTTAGTTCTAACCGATACACACTCGCCAGGAGAATTTAGGGTAAAAGGCCCGTTAAGCAATATGCCTACTTTTTACGAAGCATTTAAAGTAAAAGATGGCGATGAAATGTATATTAACGATGCCGGAAGAGCTGATATTTGGTAGGGGAGAGGCAAGTTGATTGTAACTAAAAAGGCTACTATAAATTAATTATCTTAGCCTTTTTTTGTGTAGTTGTAATGTGGTTCATATATAAGGGTTTGCCCTAAAGCAAACTCTCTTAATTGTTTATTTAAAATCTAAAACAAATTGATTTTTGGATGCATCAATTTCAAGAGAATAAACTTTGCTTTTAAAGTCTTTGTAGCGATAGTAATAGTTTAACTTATTGGTTTTATTACATTCAATTTCCCAACTAATTGTATGAATTCCATTTAAAGCTACTTCATACATGTTCAATTTATAATTAGAAACAATATTGCTTGAAAATATTAAAGAATCCATATCTGGAAATATCGGATTGCCACCGTATAAATTAATTTGTGCAGGACAATTTAAATGGGATAAGAGTTCATATTTAATTTCTGATATTAATTGTATGCTATCAAAATAAACTCTATAAGATTCTGGAGGACATCTGTAATACCAATTACTATTCATATTACTTAAAGAGTCCGTTAAATTTTCTAATCCTCCTATAAAATATGATTTATGAACATAAATACTTGCATCTGTTGTTAAAGAATCTTTATGTATTTTAAACCTTGCATTTCCGTTATTATCTGTTTTAGTAGTATAGATTATATTATTGGCTCGTATTACACCTTGCGTACTACCCGGAATATGGTAAGTTTTAAATAATTTAAAGTATAATTCATAATTGCTAACTGGTAGACCAGTGCTTAATTGTTGCGCATGTATTTTAAAAACTTTATAATTGGTTAAATCTTCTGTTGTAACTGGTGTTTTATTGTCCTTTTCGCATCCTAAAATTACTGCAAGAGCAATTAAAATAAGTGTTAAATTTAGTTTTTTCATATCTTTAATTTTTAGGGTGTACATTCGCATATATTGGCGTAGAACTCGCCTCCTGCCTCTACTTCAAAGCCGCCTTTTAACTCCAAACTAGTTTTAGCCCTTAGGGATACATTCTCACTTGTTTTTATTTAAAATCTAAAGTACAAATTACTATATCCAATCCACGACTGCTGTAAGGTATGTAAATATCTTTAGTGTATTCTTTGCTTCTTACCCCGTTTGAATAATAAAAATATTTAATAGTATTGGTTTCCATACAGTCTGCTCTTATATAAAAACTTTGATCTTTATTATATAAGTCCAGTGGGTAGTAATTTTTATTGGTAATTTTTATTGAATCAATATCATAAGTAGTCCAATCATCTGGCTTAGTTGAAATAGTGATAAAACATGCTGGCTCAACTTCTATTAAATTATTACTATTTTTTTTTGTATGATAAACTTCTATACCTCCATTATATCTTCCATTATAAGTACTATCAAAAATATAACTTCCTATATAATAAAATATATGACTAGAATCTATAATTAACTGTTTTAGTATTTTAAACGATGCATTACCTTCTGAATTAGTTTTTGTAAAATACATATTTGAATCTTTATAACTTCTTCCGCTTTGATTCCAAGTTGTTTTAGAGAAGCTTAGGTTATAATCTTGCATGGGGCTTTTATCTGATAGTTTCTGGACGTGAACATCAAAAACCTTGTATTTATTAGGGTCTTCTGTAATTACTGTATTTGGTTTATCTTTTTCGCAACCAACCATAAATATTATAAAAAAAATGGGTAATATTTTTTTATTTATCGCTTTCATAATCTTATTATTTAAGGTGTACATTCACATATATTGGCATAAAACTCTCCTCCTGCCTCTACTTCAAAGCCGCCTTTTAACTCTATACTTGTTTTGGCCCTTAGCGATACATTCATGCCATTGGTAACTTTGGCTATGCAGTTAGTACCTCCAAATATAATATTATTTTTTACCCCATAGCTATAAGTATTAAAATTATAGGTAGAATTACTTGCCTGTATTACATCGGTAGTATTAGTACAAATCAGTTTATAAACTTTTAACCGATGTTGGCGTCATCACCCACATCAAATTAACATTGTAAAAGATGGTGACGAAATGTATATTAACGATGCCGGAAGAGCTGATATTTGGTAGGGGAGAGGTAATTTGATTGTAACTAAAAAGGCTACTATAAATTAATTATAGTAGCCTTTTTAGTTATTTCTTTCCGTTACGCTTTTTCTTCCTTTTTCTTAGCCTTTTTGCTTTGTTTAGGGTTTATAAACTTCGATTCGTAAAAGGTTTTTACCTTGTCAGTATCTTCAATATTTAATTGTATCAAATCAATTATAACTGAATACATGGCTTGGGCTAAAGCTACACGTTGTTTTTTTCCATCATCGCTGCCTTCTTTTACTTCTCCTTTGCCTCCAAGTTGTAAAGCTCTAGCTTGTTTAAAATCGGCTAAAAACTGCGCTGCTAAGGCAGTGTTGGCTTTGCTAATGTCTTTATTATTAGCGCAGGCATCGCTTAGGCGTTTCATCAAAGTTTCTATTTCGGTAATGCTAGCACCTTTATATTCTTTTTTACCCGATGGAAAAAACGAGTTAAAAACTTCTGGCTTTTTACGTTTCCAACTTATAATTTCATCGTTTAAATCGTCAATAAAGGCATTGAAGTTTTTCAAAATACTTTTTACCGACATGGTTTTACCTTCTTTTTCGGTATTGGCTTTGTTTTGGCTGTTTAAAAACTCTTGAAAGCTAGTGTAAGGAGGTTCAACTTTGGCTATCATTTTATCAAAAGCTTTACTTTTATTTTGAGCCTTTAAAAACTGTATATGTCCAAATGCCAATAGACCAAAATCATCATTACCCATGCGTGAGTTCGAAAATGGGTTTTCTAATAAGTTGTTTATCATTGTTTATTCAATTTATTTTCTACAATTTTAGCATTATTTTTTTATAAATTTTAAAAACGATGTTATATTTTTTTTCTAATTTTAATATTTAGCTATAAATGGTAAATATTATAGCATTATATGGTTATTAAATAGATACTATTGTAAATAAATAAAAATTGCATAATGATGTAATGTATATTATGGCGTGTAAATAAGAATTGCATAATGATGTAATGTATATTATAGCGTGTAAATAAGCATTGCATAATGATGTAATGTAAATTATGGCGTGTAAATAAGAATTACATAATGATGTAATGTATATTATGGCAGGTAAATATGCATTGCATAATGATGTAATGTAATTTATGGTAAATAAATATGCATTGCATGATGTAATACCGTTTTACATATTTTAATATGTGGTTTAACTTAATTGATGCTTTAAAAGATAACAAACCACTAAGTTTTAAACTAATTTAATTTTGGTTTTATGCTGTTCAATCAAAAGCTTTCTCCTTTTTAGCCTATTTAATTTTTGATAGTTTTTTAAAAATATAATGCACCAACAAGCTTTTCACTAATTTTATAACTTAATAACTAAATTTTATAACACCTAATTTAAGTTCAAATGCTTAATTTGTTGGTATAAAAATAATGGTTCACCGTAAATAATTATTACAGTTATGAAAATAAAAAAGAATGTGGCTATCAGCGAATCGGGGTTTATATTTAATCCAACCACAGGCGATTCGTTTAGTACTAACCCAATTGGTTTAGAAATTATAAGAATGCTTAAAGAAGAAAAAAGCAAAGACGAAATAAGAAAAGCAATTTTGGGCAAATACGTTACCGATGAATCAACTTTTGAAAAAGATTATTACGATTTTGTAATGATGTTGGTAAATAACCAAGTGGGCGATGACAGCGAATAGTTTTTTAACCCTTAAAAACTAATATATGAAACAAAAAATAACTGTTGCCGTATCGGGACTCAATAATATTGATAGTCCCGGGCCCGGAATACCAGTAATAAGGGCTTTAAAGGAAAGTAAAGACTTTGATGTAAGGATTATTGGCCTTAGCTATGAAACCTTAGAACCTGGATTATACATGCATAATTTGGTAGATAAATCGTACCAAATTCCTTTGCCAAGTGCTGGAATAGATGCCTTGCTTGAGCGTATAAAGTACATACATGCACAAGAAACATTAGAGGTAATCATCCCAAATTTTGATGCTGAATTAGCCAATTTTATGAAAATAGAAGCTAGGCTTAAATCAGATTTAGGAATTAGTATGTTTTTACCTACTCAGGAGCAATTTGACGAGCGCCACAAAGCCAATTTATATGAGTTTGGCGAGGCACATGGTGTAAGTGTTCCTTTTAGTAAAATGATGTTTAGTACTTCTGAAATTCCTAACATAGCCACCGAATTTACTTATCCAATGGTGGTAAAAGGAAAATTTTATGAAGCTTATATTGCATACAATGCTGAACAAGTTGGAAATTATTTTAATAAACTAAGTGCTAAATGGGGCTTGCCTATTATTATACAAGAATATGTGTTTGGTAGCGAGGTAAACGTAACTGCTTTAGGCGATGGACAAGGAAATGCCATTAGTGCGGTGCCTATGCGTAAGCTTTTTATTACCGATAAAGGCAAAGCTTGGGCAGGTATTTCGTTAGACGATGATGAGTTGGTAAATATAGCTAATCAAGTTATTTCATCATCAAAATGGCGTGGCGGAATGGAACTAGAGTTTATAAAAACTGCTGAAAACAAATATTATTTATTAGAAATAAATCCTCGTTTTCCTGCTTGGGTTTACTTAGCTGCCGGCTGCGGACATAACCAACCTGAAGCATTGGTAAAACTTGCCTTAGGTCAACCTGTGGAACCATTTGGCAATTACGATATAGGAAAAATGTTTATCAGATACTCGTACGATATGATTGTAGATTTAAAAGAATTTGAACAGATATCAACGATAGGGGAGCTTTAGTTGTTGGTTGATAGTTGATAGACCATAGTTAATAGACGATAGAATCAATAGCCTCCCGTTTTAGCTGGAGGATTAATTGCCACTAGCTTTAGCTGGTGGAAAAATAATAAAGGCAGATAAATCAATAGATTCCTGCTTTAGGAGAATGAATAGCCACCTAGCTTTAGCTGGTGGAAAAATAATAAAGGCAAATAAATCAATAAACTCCTGCTTTAGCTGGAGGAAAAAAAATATAACAATGGAAAAACTAAGATACGAAAGACCAGTAATTAAAAAACTAAATACTGGCGTAATGAACAAGTACGGTACCAGAACTGAGTACACTCCATTTACCAATATAGATGGTGCAAAGGTTAAGGATTTAATTGCCGAGTTTGGTTCGCCATTATTTGTAATGAGCGAAACTACCATTCGCAAAACTTATAAAGATGCAGTACGTGCATTTACTACCAGGTACCCAAAAGTGCAGTTTGCATGGTGTTATAAAACACATTATAACAATGCCATTTGTAGCGTATTTCACCAAGAAGGTAGTTGGTCGGAAGTTGTGTCGGGCTTTGAGTATAATAAAGCATTATTAAATGGTGTGCCGGGCAATAAAATTATATTCAATGGTCCAGATAAAACAGATGAAGATTTGATTTTAGCCATTAACAATGAATCAATGATTCACATAGATCATTTAGATGAATTATACAGAATTATTGAATTAACCGATGAGTTAAAAAAACGTCCAAAAGTAGCCATTAGAGTAAATATGGATACAGGTGTGTACCCAATGTGGGATAGGTTTGGTTTTAACTACGAAAGTGGTCAAGCTTG
Organism: Methylacidiphilales bacterium; assembly: GCA_041730515.1. Taxonomy (GTDB): domain Bacteria; phylum Bacteroidota; class Bacteroidia; order UKL13-3; family UKL13-3; genus JAAFJM01. Next base: position 7,506 of record JBGSBN010000021.1, read on the forward strand.
GGATGCTATTAATAAAATTATTTTAACCGATAAAATGGATTTAATTGGTTTGCATACCCATATTGGTACATTTATGTTAACCCCAAGTGCTTATGCGGTTGCTGCAACTAAATTATCCGATTTGGCATTTCATATAAAAGCTAAGTTTGGCAAAAACATATCGTATATTGATATGGGCGGTGGGTTTGCTTCGCGCAATACACTTAAAGGCTCTTATTTAATGGGTGCTGATACTGTTCCAACTTTTGATGATTATGCAGAAGCCATTTGTTCAGCGCTTTTAAACTCTGATTATAGCAAAGATGAATTGCCATTATTAATATTAGAAAGTGGCCGTTCGTTGGTAGATGATGCAGGTTATTTATTAGGGACTGTTTTGGCTAATAAACGCTTAAGTGATGGCCGTAAGGCTACCATTATGGATTTTGGTGTAAACTTATTATTTACATCGTTTTGGTACGAACATAAAATATCGCCTGCGCAAGAGTTTAGTCACTATACCGAAGATTCAGTAATTTATGGTCCGTTGTGTATGAACATTGATGTAATACGCGAAAATGTAACCTTACCTCCAATGAAAAAAGGTGATAATGTAGTGGTGCATACTGTAGGTGCTTATAACATGACCCAATGGATGCAGTTTATATCTATGCGCCCAAATGTGGTAATTATTGATACAGAAGGTAAACCTCATTTAATACGTAAAAAAGAAACCTTAGAGTACATGAATAGCTTGGAACAAACACCAGCTTATTTAAAAGAATTTAAATTATAATAGTATAAAAGCGTAATCCATTTTTGAATCAATCAATATTATTTAATTTTATTCAACTACTTCATAGTTGGTTGTATGGTTCATTATTAAAACCCCGAATTTCATTCGGGGCTATTTAAATTAAACCCCTTTGGGGTTTTGGTTTAAAATAAAGTAATCTTGTGGCAACAACTATCGGCATGATTAAATATTATAAAAACCCTCAATTTAATAAGGGGTTATTTAAATTAACCTCTTTTGGGTTTTGGTTGAAAATAAAGCAATCCTGTGCTGATAGCTATTGGCAGGATTAAATATTAATAGCCTAGAATGTTATTCGGGGAAGGAATTATAGCAAAGCATTTCCGACCCTGAAAGGGTCGAATTTATTTAACAAACGACATTGACAATTAAATAACTGTAAATTGATTTATTTGTTGTTGAACTTTTTTATTACGTTCGACATCTTTTTTATATTGGATAAACAAAAAAACATTGATCAAAACAAACATTACATATCATTTAAAACTACATGGTAATGGCCTAATCAATAGCTATTCGCAATTATTTTTATCAAATAGTTATTGGTTTGCTGCATTCATTATTTTGGCCTCGTTTATTGATGTGTATGTTGGCTTGTATGGCATGTTGGCAGTTATTATTACCAATTTTATTGCGCATATTTTAAACTATAACCAAACCTTTATTCGAAAAGGCTATTATGGTTTTAATAGCTTATTGGTAGGTTTATTTATTGGCTATACTTACGAACCAAGCTGGCAACTATTTATTTTGGTATCGTTTATTAGTTTTATATGTTTTGTGTTAACCATAGTAGTAGCAGGGCTGCAAGCCAATAAAAACTTACCTTTTTTAAGCATTCCTTTTCTATTAACAGTTTGGCTTTTGCAATTGGCTACGCCTCAGTTTGCAGCTATTTTAAACAACGATAGAGGCATTTTTGTTTACAATGAGTTAATGAAATTGGGTGGTACAGATATGGTAAAAGCTTATCATTATTACGATAATATTGAGTTGCCTTTATTGCTTTCGGTTTATTTAAAATCGTTGGGAGCCATTGTTTTTCAATATAATATTGTAGCAGGTGCATTGCTTGCTATTGGCTTAATTATATTTTCAAGAATAGCATTTTTACTTTCCATAATAGGCTTTTTAAGCGGTTATTACTTTTATTATATACTTCAAGGTAATTTAGATATTTTAAACTACACCTTTATTGGTTTTAACTTTATTTTGGCAGCTATTGCCATTGGAGGTTATTTTTTATTGGCCAATAAATATTCGTTTTTATTGGTTATAGTTGCGGCACCTTTAATCTCCATTATCATTGCAGCATCAGCCACAGTGCTTAATGTATTAAATCTTTCTGTACTATCGTTGCCCTTTAATATAATGGTTATAATGGTATTGTACTTTTTGTATTACCGCGTTAAAGCCGATAAACTTAAAATTACCAAAGTTCAATTATTCTCGCCCGAAAAAAACTTATACCGTTTCTTAAACGAAACCGAACGTTATAACGATGAAGTTTATTTAAAAATTGGTTTACCATTTTATGGCGAATGGAATATTTCGCAAGGTCAAAATGGAGCCATTACCCATAAAAACGAATACCAATATGCTTGGGATTTTGTAATAAAAGATGATGACCATAAAACCTTTAGGTTGCCTGGTACTAATTTAGAAGATTATTATTGCTATTCATTACCCATTTTAGCCCCGGCAGATGGATATGTAGTTACTTTAGTAGATGGCATTGACGATAATTTAATAGGCGATGTAAACCTGCAACAAAATTGGGGCAATACCATTATTATCAAACACAGCGATTTATTATACAGTAAAATTAGTCATGTAAAAAAGGATAGTTTTAAAGTAAGTTTAAACGATTATGTTTATAAGGGTCAGGTGCTTGCCAGCAATGGCAGTTCTGGTCGCTCGCCTGAGCCTCATATTCATTTTCAGTTACAATCAACTGCTGTTATTGCGGCTACTACTATTAAGTATCCTTTAAGTAATTATGTAACCAAGGTAAATAATAATTATCAATACCATAACAGTGGTATTCCACTTGAAAACGATATTGTTTCAAACGCTGTTTCCAATACATTGCTTAAAAATGCCTTTCATTTAATACCCGGTAAAAAACTAAATTGGGATATAAACATAAACCAAACCCAAACCAATCAAAATTGGGAAGTTTTTGTAGATATAAATAACCAAACTTACTTGTATTGCAAACAAACAAAAGCCATTGCATGGTTTGTAAACGATGGAACCAAATTTTACTTTACCACTTTTGAAGGCAATAAAAAAAGTTTATTGTATTATTTTTATTTAAGTGCACATAAAATTGTATTTACCTATTACCAAAATATGTTAGTTACCGATTCATTGCCTGTTTATGAGGTTTTTAAACCAATTAGTAGAATTTTAAACGATTTTATTTTACCATTTACCAATACCCTAAAAGCCCAATATAAACTTACCTATTTTAGTATTGATGATTATTTATATACCAAAAATATTGCCCTTAAAAGCAGTGTAAGTTTAAAATCAATGTTTACCACCAATAAGCAGTTTGAAGCTGAAATAAAATTAAGTAATGGAAACATTCAGTATTTTGAAACCCAATTTAAAAACAAAACTATAAAAGCCACATGCGAAGTTATTTAACTATCCTTTTATTAATTATTACGGTCAATGTTTTTAGCCAGCACCTTTCAAGTGCATCGTTTTTAGCTGAAAACAATTTACCTAGTGGCAGCCTGCGTCTTGGAAAAACAAATTTGTTTAATCAAATATATATTGAAGCTGGAGTTAAAGCTTCATCTCTTTCTGATTCAATAGGTAATTTAAATTATTTTCAAGTTGGATTGCAGCACCAGCTTACCAAAAAACTTTCAGTTTTTCATGCCTATAATAATTTAATTCAAGGCGTTTATTGGGGCACCATTGAACAACAAAGTTATTATGCCAATTTTGAATATAAAGCCAGTAAATCAGTTAAGTTAAATATTGTTGGATCGTATTTGTATAATAAAACCAAGCAGTTTCCTGTTCCATTTGTAAGCGATTTAAAATACTATACCAATCATAATTATTTTGCGTTAGCCAGTGCTACTTTCAATATAAAGCATTTTTTTTATAAACCTATGTTAGCTTTTAGTCAGCTTAATAATTTAAGTGAAAAAAACTACCAATACCAGCTTGGTGGCGATTTGTTTTTTGATTTAAAAAATAACGAGTCGTATGTTTTTGGGTTAGGTATGTATCACTTAAATAATAATAATAATTTAAGTACCATTATTAAACCTTATGCCTCGTTTTTGGTAAATGACGACCTGTTAATTTCAGTTGATTATTTATATGCAAGTGCCAAAAATTTTAGCGATCAAGATGGCTATTTAATTTACAATTCTGTTGATAAAACAATTGATAGAACCAGCCTTACCGCCAAGTACGAATTTTTAAATAATGCATTTTTATTTGCCATTTACCAATTTGAACGTAAACAAGATTATATCTTTAATTTTAATTATCACTTTAACTCTATTTTTTTAGGAATCAAATACAATTTATAATATGAAAAAATCAATTTTAGCCCTTTTATTCACTGTTTTTATTGGCTACGCCCATGCGCAAGACGACAAAGTTAAAACAGCTTTTGCCACCAGTTTAGGTTACGAAAACAAAACCAATTATTCATTGGCTATTGGTAAATTAATGGAAATTTACAGCCCTACATCTTACGAAATTAATTTACGTTTAGGATGGTTACATTATTGCGCTGGTTCGCAAGTAGATTCAAAAAAGTATTACAAAATAGCCATGGAATTAATGCCATTTTCGGTGGAAGCTAAATTTGGATACATTTATCCTGCAGCAATATTAGGCGAGTGGGATGATGTGGCCAATCAATACAATGCCATTTTAAAACTAGACCCTAATAATAGCTATGCTTTATATGCTTTGGGCATGGTTTATTACAATGGAAAATTATACGAAAAAGCCCACAAATGTTTCTCGTTATTGGTTAATTTATATCCTTTTACTTACGATGGATTACACATGTTAGCTTGGACAAATTATCGCTTAAGCAAACCCAAAGAAGCCAAACAATTGTTTAATAGAGTATTGCTTTTAGCACCAAACGATGCCTCTTCGTTAGAAGGATTAGCATTGATAAAATAGAAGATATTTAAAAATTCATTCACTCAAACCTCCGTTAAATTTAAAACTTTTCGGAGGTTTTTTATGGCGTTCGAGCGGGCTATTCGTTCCAATCTTTTTTCCTAACCCACAAACCCCGACCCTTCAAAAAAGGATTTCCACTGCTATCCCTAACGCAAAAAGTAAGGTTGAAACTAAAAATTTAAATCTATACCTAATTGAATATATAAAATAGCAGGGGCATTAATTTGCACATGATTTATTACTCCACCTTGAAGGTCTAATAGCTTATCTATTTTGAATTTATACATTAAACCAATAGGAAAATATACCACACTATAATCAACAAAACCTTGGCTTTTAACCAATGAACCGTTAAAATCTATAAATACATCTTGGTAGTAAGAAGCATTATTTTTACCTATTCCTCCAAGCAAATAAACAGCTGATTTTGTAAACTTTTTGATGGCATGATGGTAGGATAATTGAATATAATTATATCCACCATAATTATTTAATGGTACCTTATGAGCCAAACTAAAATCAAATAAATTACCATGTCCCATAGCGCCAATAGCACCAACTAATTGATGCCTATTTTCTTTACTCAAATTTACACTGATGCTTAAATTTACACCATTTAAATTATTAGGAATGTCATGGATTAAACCAATGCCCAAAGCGGCTTTTATTGGTTTTTTAACTGCTTTTTGAGCCCATAAATTGCTGGCCAATCCTATAAAGATTATTAAGTAAATTATTTTTATGCTATTCATATTTATTTGTTTTGTGTTTTTTATGGTGTTCAAGCGGGCTATTAGTTCCAATCTTTTTTTTCAACCCAAAGTCCAACGCTTTTAAAAAAGGACTTCCACTGCTATCCCTAACGCAAATCTGTATTTTAAAAATTCAAATTCAATCCTGCTTGTAAGTAAAATATATTAGGAGCATTGAATTGAAAATGATTCACCAATCCTACATTGGCATTTAAATGTTCTACTAATTGATATTCGCCTATAACTGATAAAGGAATGAATAGTTGCTCCCTATCAGTTGATTCTTTTCTTGTAGTTGGATAACCCAAATCGTAATCAGTAATATAATTGACATAATAACTCCAGTTTTTACCAATTCCACTTGCTACAAATAAGTTAGTTTTTTATGTTTAACCAGGTTATACATAAACTTTATATCACCATAACAATAACCATAGTAAACATTGTTTGGTGGATAATCGACATTAAACATATCCCAATTTCCATAACTCATAACTCCAAAAGTTCCTATAATTCTATGACCTGATTTTTTACTTAGCTGAACAGCTAAACTAAAATCCAATCCAGATAAGTTATTGGCAAACTCGTTAGTATAATTCACTCCAATGTATGCGCCTAAAGGTTTTATTTGGTATGGCTTACCATTTTGAGCCAGTAACTTAATCGAAAATAAAACATTAACTAAAATTAGTAAAGTAAATAGTTTTAAAACCTTAGCTTTACTTGAATAAATGGATTTCATAATGAGTTAACTTTTTGTTGTTTTAACAAATATAAATTATTTACATAATATAAATTAATAAAAATTTGAACCTAAAATTTCATGAACTTAAGCACTTCAACACCTAACCAATTAACCATCTAACCAATTAACCAATTAATCCAATCAACCAATCAACCCAATCAACCATTCAACTGCATAAAAATTATTTTTTTCTTACCTAAAACTATATTAAATCTGTGGCATAAATATTTTCAATTATGATAACAATAATAAACCGTAGATTTTTACCTAATAAAATTAAAGTTACAGCTTGGGATGTATTGGCTCCCTACTTTAACCAATTGTTAGAGAGAACCATAAATAGCAAAGAAGAGCTAGAAAATTGGCTAAAGGATAGGAGTGAGCTAGAAGCTTTTGTGAGCGAAAATTTAGCTTGGCGTTATGTAAAAATGACTTGCGATACCACCAATAAAGATTTAGAGCAAGCCTATTTATTTTTTGTTACTGAAATTGAACCTCAAATTTCCCCTTTAACCGATCAGTTAAACCGTAAGTTAGTGGCTTGTCCGTTTATAAAAGAATTAGATAATGATAAATACTTTATTTACCTGCGTGGTGTAAAAAAAGAGATTGAAATTTTTAGAGAAGAAAACGTGCCTTTAATGGCCGAAATAGCTACCGAAAGTCAAAAATATGGCAGCATTGTTGGCAGCATGAGTGTAGAGATTGATGGCAAAGAATTAACTTTACAACAAGCAGCTAATTTCTTAAAAAATCCAGATAGAAGCATCCGCGAAAATGCATTTTTAAAAATAAATGAAGTACGCAGCAAACATACTGCTGAGTTGGATGAATTGTTTGATAAACTAATTACTTTACGCCATCAAGTGGCTGTGAATACCGGTTTCGATAATTTTAGAGATTACATGTTTGCTGCATTAGGCAGGTTTGATTACACGCCAGCCGATTGTTTTGCTTTTCACGATGCTATTCAAACAGAAGTTTTACCATTGGTAAAAGCATTTAACGAAAAGCGCAAAGCCGAATTAGGTTTTGATTTAAAACCTTGGGATATGGAAGTGGATACGCAAAATCGTGAGGCTTTGGAACCATTTACAACAGGAGTAGATTTATTAGAAAAAACAGTAAAATGTTTTAGAAAAGTAGATGATTATTTTGCTTGGTGTATAGAAACCATGGATAATATGGAAAGGCTAGATTTGGAAAGTAGGAAAGGCAAAGCTCCAGGCGGTTATAATTACCCAATGGCTGAAACTAGCGTTCCATTTATATTTATGAATGCTGCCTCATCAACCCGCGATGTGGAAACTATGTTACATGAAGGTGGACACGCAGTTCACTCGTTTTTGAGTAAAGATTTGGAATTGGCTGCATTTAAAAATTGCCCAAGCGAGGTAGCCGAATTAGCTAGCATGAGCATGGAGTTAATTAGCTACGAAGGTCAAGATGAGTTTTATTCAACTAACGAAGATTTTAATCGCGCCAAAGAGGAGCACTTAGAAGGAATAATTAAAATATTACCTTGGATAGCCACAATTGATAAGTTTCAGCATTGGATTTATAGTAACCCAACTCAAACCACAGCAGAGCGCAGAGCTTATTGGGTGCAATTAAGCAAAGAGTTTGGTACTGGCATGGTAAATTGGGAAGGTTACGAAGACATACAAGCCTATACTTGGCAAAAACAACTGCATTTATATGAAGTTCCGTTTTATTATATTGAATATGGAATGGCTCAGTTAGGTGCTTTGGCAGTTTGGAAAAACTATATTGCCGATAAACCAACTGCCTTGGCCCAATACAAAGCTGCGTTAAGTTTAGGTTATACCAAAACCATTGGCGATATTTATAAAACTGCTGGCATAGAATTTAATTTTACCGCGCCATACATCAAACAATTGATGGCTTTTGTAAAAGACGAATTGGAAAAATGTAAGTAAGAAATTCGAAAAATTATTCCGATTAATCGGAACGAAATTCGAAAACGAAATTTCTGTAATTAGATAAATTGTTAGAGGCGTTGCATTTCAACGTCTCTATTATTTTAAAAAACCAAAACTAGCGTCACTGCGAGGATCAGCTTGTCCCGCCAAAGCGTGAAAGCAGTCTCAAGAGAACAAAACAATGAATTATTTAAAGTACATACTACCTATTTTTATTGTGTTACTATTTTTAGTAATTTCAAAAAAAACTCAAGCACAAAAGTTTTACTATTTTGAAAATGTTAAAACGGGTAAAAGTTATAGAATGCATAACCAGAATTTAGTATTTAAAATCGAAGTTTATAATACTGATACTGCAATTACAAAAATTTACAAAGAGATTAATTGTAGAATTGATAGCTTTTCTGAAGACAAACTTTACACTAAAAATGCTATCGAGAGAATTGAAATATATTTTACTAATGGGTATATTAAAAAAACTGAAAATCGATGTACAAAAAAAGGTCGATCTGCTACTTTTTCATTAAGAGATTCAATAAATATATCCGAAATAATCGAAATTAATGATTATTCGGGTTTCGATGATAGATATAAACTTTTAAGGGTCTTCAATCAAGTAGTTGGCTTAAGCTTGGGCTTAGTAACTTTAGTTGGGCCATTTGTATTTAACGACTATTTTAAAGTTGTTGGAATATCTTTTGTATCATGGATTCCAATATTTGCAACTAGTGCCATTTTAGAAAATAAATATCTTTTAAATGGAAATAGGTCTGGTAAAAAAACGAAATGGAAGTTAGTTTATAAATAGCTTGCTAGTTCTGAAACATTCTCCTTCCAATTCAAAAAATAATTATGATAATATCGAATAAAATATTTTGTATTAAATTTTAAGTAAAGAAGTTTAATTAAAAGTCTCTACATTTCTGTCCTCAATTGTGTCTCCAGACCAACCGTAAAAAAGAACAAAAGTTATCAAGAGGCTTAGTTTCATTCCACACCAATCGCCTTTATATGGCAACTAAGTTAGCTAATGGAATGATTGTTTCTGAACAAAGGAGATGTGCTGCATGATAGAATAAATATAACTGATAGGAGGGAAGCGGCCTAAAAAATAACTACCACAAAAGAAATTTTTGTAAAAAATATTGATACTATTTTTCCTGTCAATTTTTATTCCAAAATGAGAATAAACAATCCTCAAAAATTTTACTATTTTGAAAAGCAAATAAGTATCGCTGCTATCGGGCTTTGGGTTGGATGTGTACTTGTTTTGTTACCATAATGTCGCTCCTAAGGAGCTTTCATTTTACCGTTACCTATCTTCAGTGAGCGGGAAATTCTGCGTAATCTGTTTAATCTGCGGGAAACTTTTGTTTGTTTGTGATTGCTTCCTTCGCTCAAGCTGAATCTCAATTATGCTTTTACTTAAACTCCTAATTATTAGTGAAATAAAAAACCACATATATACGTGGATTACATAGTTTAATACTTATGTTTACTATGTGCCTAGGTGGTTCAAGTTTTGTTTTTTAATAAGAACACATAGCATTGCACATCATTTTATATTGATTTTTTGAAAAGAATTATCTCGCACTGTTGAGTAGGAAATAATTATTATGGTGTGGTAAGGATAACGACTTTAGACAAAAACACCTATTTCACTCAACATCTATTTTATTTTAAAAAATTACTTTATTTCAAAATTCGTTTTTGTATTATTGAACATGAAAAAATTAGGTTTTATTACACTTTTCAGTTTGCTATTTTTGGTTCAAACTGTATTTGGACAAGATAACAGAAATACTCAGTTTGATGTTTTGAATTATTCAATTCATTTAAATATTCAAAATTTAAGCTTAAAAACCATTGGTGGCCATAATGAAATTACCATTCAATCATTACAAAATAATTTAAGTACTGCTTGGTTTGATTTAGCCATTCTCAAAGTTGATTCGATTTTTTTAAATAATGCTCAGGTTGGTTTTACTCAAAACGATTCTCAAGTTTTTGTAAACCTTTTAACTCCGGTAAATAAAAATGATATTATTAAACTTAAAATATTTTATAAAGGTATGCCAACCAAAGATGCAAGCTGGGGAGGATTTTATTTTACAGGTAATTACGCATTTAATATGGGTGTTGGCTTTACCGTAAATCCACATAATTATGGCAGAGCTTGGTTTCCATGTGTAGATAATTTTACAGAAAGAACAACCTATGATTTTCATATTACTACCGATAGTAACTACATGGCTGTTTGTAATGGTTTACCTCAACCAACTACTATTAACAGTAATAACTCTTTAACATGGCATTGGCATTTAAATCAGCCTATTCCAACTTATTTGGCATGTGTAGCAGTTAGTACTTACACACCTATAAAATTTACTTACCAAGGCAAAAACAAAAACTTTGAAGTAATACTTGCCGCACAAGCAAAAGATACAGTAAAAGTAAAAGCAAGTATGGTTAACTTGAATAAAGCTTTGCAGTTTTTTGAAGAAAAGTTTACACCTTATCCTTTTGATAGAGCTGGTTATGTAATGGTTCCATTTGATGGGGGTGCTATGGAGCATGCTACTTGTATTACTTATCCATTGTTCGGTGTAGATGGCACTTTAAATTATGAAACATTAATGGCCCACGAATTGAGTCACATGTGGTGGGGCGATATGGTAACCTGCGAAAATGCTAATGAAATGTGGTTGAACGAAGGTTGGGCTAGTTTTTGCGAAGCTTTGTTTTTAGAGTTGATGTACAACAAACAAACGTATTATGCCGATATGAACGAAAAGCTACTTTATGTAATGCGTTCGGCACATATTAGAGATGGAGGATTTTTGGTTTTAAATCAAATTCCTCATAAATCAACTTATGGCGACCATGTATATAAAAAAGGTGCTTTAACTGTGGCTGCATTACGTTATTATATGGGCGATTCAGCGTTTTACCAAGCTTGCAATAGTTACTTAACTAAATATAAATTTCAATCGAGTAACTCCATTCAACTTAGAAACGAATTTCAAAAATTTACGGTTCAAAATTTAACCTCGTTTTTTAACGAATGGGTGTTTACTGCTGGTAGCGCAGCATTGGTAGCAAGTAAGTATAGAATAATGCCTGGTAATGCTGCTAACTTTGTAGAAATTACTTTAAGACAACACAGCCGTGGAAATAATATTACTTACAGCCATATTCCGTTTAAAATTACTTTGTTTAACAATAAAGGAGAAACTTTTATTTATACCGATTCAATCAACACTTATGAGCAACAATTATTGATTAGAGTTCCTTATACCTTTAATCCTGAATTTTTATTAGTAAATGAAAATAACGAATTGCCTTTGGCAAGAACTTATAATTTAGAAACTATAAAAGGCACTGGTCTTAAAACCTTTCCCGATGCATTGTTGAGTTTAAATGTGCAACAAAATACCGATTCAGCTACCATTTTAGCCGAACATTATTGGGTTGGTGCTTCGCAATACGAAGTGGCACCAAAAGGTATTAGAATGAGTAATTACCGTTTTTGGAATATAGATGGTTATTTTGAAGGCAATAAAACCAAAGGACAGATTTTCTTTAACTACGATGGAACTACTCCTACCAATCCTAGCGCTGGTTACTTAGATTATACCTTGCCATTTTCCAATGAAGATAGTTTAGTACTTTTATACAAAGCTCCCGGCACCAATAGTTGGGTTTTACATACCGATAATACAAAAATAACTGGTGGAAGCAAAACTGATAAAATAGGCAGATTTACAACCAATAAAATTGAAAAAGGTATGTATGCCATTGGTGTTTACGATTATAAAGTTGGCTTAAAAAATACAACCAAAAAAGAAACTGGTTTTATACTTTATCCCAACCCCACCAAACACCAAATCAATATTGAAATAAGTGAAAAATTATTGAATGCCAATGCCATTATTTACGATATGAATGGAAAAGAAGTTCAAAAAGTGGCTTTAAGTAAATCAATACAAACCATAAATATTGAACACTTAACAAAAGGAATTTATTATTTCAATTTTGAAAACGGAAATATCAATCAAACAAAATCTTTTGTGGTGGAATAGTGAATATTTCATTAGAATAAGTTAATCTTAAAATCATAATTAATGTTGAAATTTAGTTTACAGATTTCTACAAACCAAAGAAATTGAAATAATAATTTAGCTGCAAAATTAATTTAATAAATGAGCAAATTTTTTGGGAAAACTTGGTGGGGCGAGCAATGGTTAAATTCATTAAGCAATATAGATTACGAAAACAGACTTGACCGAGGCAGCAGATATGCACGAAATGGTTCAGTTGTGAAAATAAAAATTGAAGGAAATAGAATAAATGCTAAAGTGGCTGGTAGTGCACCCAAACCTTATAATGTAGATGTAATATTACCTCCATTTTTTGACCCAGAATTAAGTGAATTTATTATAGCACTTTCTAAAAAACCAACCATTATTTCCAAGCTTTTAAACCGTGAATTGGATCCCCAAGTTTTAACTATTGCAGAGCAAATGGGTTTAAAGGTTTTTCCTAAACAATGGACCGATTTTAAAATGCAATGTTCTTGCCCCGATTGGGCTGTACCATGCAAACACTTGGCAGCCGTTATATATAAAGTAAGTGCCGAAATTGATAATAATCCCTTTTTAGTTTTTGAATTACACAATGTAAATTTAATTGCAGAGTTAGAAAAACTAGGCATTTTTGTAAATAAGCAAGCAACTGAAATTTCGAAAATTACAGACTTGTATTTTGAAACAAAAAAAGTAAAAACAGAAAATTTTAATGCTGAAAATGCTTACACTAAACTTTCGTTTACCAAGCTAACACCCATCCACGAACCATTAACCATACTGCTTTCCGACTTTCCTGCGTTTTATCAAGGAACAGGAAATTTTAAAGAAAAATACATTTTAAAAATTGATAAAACAGTAAAAAACGCACAAAAAGTAGTTCAAGGGAAAATATTATTAGAAAACTTATTTTATAAAGCAAGTATTCAAGGGCAACATATAAACCACAAAACCAACAATACAATAACCATTGATGAGCAATATAAATCGAAGGTATTGGTGAATGAAAATGCTTTTTCTTTTCTAGATTTTTTACAGCAAATTTCTCAAATCAAATCTTCAAAAACGAACGATTACCAGCCATCTACTGCTGCTTTACATACTGTTTTACATTTTGCAGTTCATCTATTAGCCAATGGCGCAGTTGTACCTCAAATTGTTCAATTGCAAAACAAAGAATTTACTATTCGTTGGTTGCCAGCCATGCTTAGTAAAGAGGTAAGGCAATTGGTAGAACAACTTAAAAACTTATTACCTCCATCAGTTTTTTTATGGGATGAGAAGACAAAATTAAAGGAGATAAATAAGGACACAGCCTTTAACTTATTATCGTTATTTTTAACAGAAATAATTGCTGTTTTTGAAGAAAATATTCAAGATGATTTGTTTATAAATTTGTTTTTCAAAAAACATGCATATTCATTTAAAAATCCTGGCGAAGAATCCTTAAGTGGTGGAATTCAATCTTGGACACAAAAGTATTATATTACCCAAGGAAATTTTAAACCACAAATAGTAGTAGAAGAATTACCAATCGATGGTTTTAAAATATTGGTAAATATCGAAGAAAATAATAACAAAAAATCAAGCGCACCAATAGCTTTAAAAGAGGTGCTTACCAAAACAAAATACGATAAAAACCGGTACGAAATTTTACAAAGTTTAACACAATTAAGTTCATTTATTAGTGGTTTAGATGAATACATAAATACAGAAGGAAAGCAAGAAATAGTAATGGAAAACCAAGTGTTTACTCCATTCCTTATGCAAATGATTCCTGCCATTCAATTGTTAGATATCAATATCTTGTTGCCAAAATCATTGCAGTATATTTTAAAACCCAAAGCTAGTATAAAAGTAAAGAAAAAAACTGGAGGTAAATCGTTTTTGAAATTAGATGAGTTGCTTGATTTTGATTGGCAAATTGCCATTGGTGATACTTTAATGGGTGAAGCTGAATTTAAAAAATTACTCAAAAAATCGGAAGGCTTAATAAAATACAAAACAAATTATATTTATGTAAATCAAAATGATTTAGAAAAAATACATAAACATTTTTCAAGTACTAAAGAGTTAAATGCGTTTCAAATGCTAAGGGCTGCCCTTAGTGGTGAATATTTGGGAAGTAAAATTGGCTTGACGGATGAAGTACAAAAAATGATTAAGGAGTTGACTAATTTTAATGAAATACCTTTACCAAAGGGAATTAAGGCAAAATTACGACCATACCAACTTAGAGGTTTTTCGTGGATGTATAGAAATGCGCAAATTGGTTTTGGTTCGGTGCTGGCCGATGACATGGGTTTAGGGAAAACACTACAAGTTATTACCACTTTACTAAAATATAAGGAAGATGGATTGCTTGAAAAAAAGAAAGCTTTAGTGGTTGCTCCAACTGGATTATTAACCAATTGGGTAAACGAATTGGAAAAATTTGCACCTAGCCTAAAAGTAAAAGTTTACCATGGTACAAACAGAAAAATGGAAAAAGATTTTGATGTCCTTATTTCATCGTATGGCATTATTAGAAGTGATGCAAAAGAGCTGAAAAAGAAAAATTGGCATACTTTAATTATTGATGAAGCTCAGAATATAAAAAATGTAAATACTGAACAAACTAAAGCTATAAAATCAATTGGCGCTGATAATTTTATTGCCATGAGTGGAACTCCAGTTGAAAACAGATTGAGTGAATTATGGAGTATAATGGATTACAGTAACAGAGGCTTTTTGGGCAATACCAAAGAGTTTAGCGAAACTTATGGAAATCCAATTGAACAATATAACGATATTGCGGTAGCTGAAAAATTGAAGAAAGTAACCTCACCTTTTATGATGAGAAGGCTGAAGTCTGACAAAAGTATAATATCTGATTTACCTGATAAAATAGAAATGGATTGTTATGCTAAATTGGCAAAAGAACAAGCAAGTTTATACGAAAAAACATTGGAAGAGGCGTTAAAAGAAATTGAAGGAATTCAAACATCGGATAACAAAACCTTGTTTGTGCGCCAAGGTTTAATTTTACAAATGATTTTGGCATTGAAGCAAATTTGTAATCATCCTACTCAGTTTTTAAAAAATAATGTTTTAGACGCTTCATTAAGTGGCAAATTGGATTTACTTTTTGATAAGTTAGATAGTATTACAGAAAGTGGAGAAAAAGTTTTGATTTTTACTCAATTTACCGAAATGGGTAATTTACTAAAGCATTTTATTACTGAACGATACAAAGAAGAGCCTTTGTTTTATCATGGTGGTTGTAGTATAAAACAAAGAGCTGAAATGGTAAATGGATTCCAAAATAACCGGGCAGATAAAGTATTTATTTTATCGCTAAAAGCTGCTGGAACAGGATTGAATTTAACAGCAGCTAACCATGTAATTCATTTCGATTTGTGGTGGAACCCAGCAGTAGAAGCACAAGCCACTGACAGGGCTTATAGAATTGGACAAAAAAGCAATGTGATGGTTCACCGATTCATTACTAAAAATACCTTTGAAGAGCGCATTAATGATATGATTCAAAGTAAAAAGGCCTTGGCTAATATGACTGTAGCTACTGGCGAAAGTTGGATAGGAAATTTAAGTAATAAAGAATTGAAAGATTTATTTGAAATGGGTTAAGGAAGAATTATTAAGTAATTTTATACTTACCTATTTTTCCATGATTAATTTCACCCTTGTTGGTGTTTTAACGAAGCGACACCAACAAGAATAGTGAAATAAGTTTTATTTGGATTGAAAATCAATTATTTAAAATTAACCTATAAATCTTTTGAGTTTATTTGGTCTTCGTTTTTTATTTTTTCAATGCAGTAATTTATGTAGGTTTTATAATCTTCGTTATTGCTTATAAACGTCAATTTATACATAAAGGATTCCAAATCTTTGAAGTCAATACTTCCAGAATTTTTCTTTAAATTATCTATTAAATCACTTATTTTTTTATCATTACCCTTATAAAGTAAACTTGTATCAATTTTGCTATTTGTAATAATTGCAGCGGAATAGAAATCCTTTAACGCTTTTTTGTAATCATGTTTTACTGTATACATTAATCCTCGATTGTAGTAGCTATTTTCGTTAAGTGAATCTTGAATTATTGAATAAGTGTAATGTTCAATAGCACTTGTAAAACAGCGAATTCGAGCATAATAATGGCCTACTTTAATATGGTATTTTGCATGATTATTTAGGAATGTTGCTGAATCCTTTATTTCATGTTTTTCACAATTTTTATTTTCATCTAACTTATAGCCCGCAATAAAAGGCATTCCTAATAATCCATTATCAATTCTAATTTTCACAAAATTAACCTTTAAACAATCTTCTAAATCTACTTTAATTGAAATGCGATTATCATGATAAAGTATATCCAAATAGTTTTTTTTATTAGAACTAGCGGCTTCAATTATTTTATAATCATAGTATTTACCAATACTTCCAAATCTCTTATTTAAAGTAAATGTTAGAAATAATAAACAAACAACCAATAAAGACATGATGCCAATTCCAAAATGTTTTATGATTTTAATTTTTGACGTTACAATTACGAATATCGTAATTATTGAAAGTATTACGAGCAAAAAGTTTTTTATATCAAGTACATCTTCAGTTTTATTTACTAATTCACTACAAAAAGATGCGTAGATTTTTAGACTTGTGTAAAGCAAAAGTAAATTTAAGAAGATGTAAAATAAAATTATTAAAATTGTCCAAAATACAGATTTATTTTCCACAAAATTTGAAACATGTTGTTTGTATTTTATAAGCATTTATTTTGACTCTTAATAGATTTTTTCTGAAATCAAACTATCGTCTTGATAAGTAGTCCAACGGCCTACAGGCTCATTATTGTTATAATAACCATAACGAGTTGTATTGTTTTCAAAATACTGTTTATAGGCTCCATTAACTATTCCATCAATTTCAAAATACTCTTGCAGCAAATCACCTGTTAAACTATCAAATATTTGAGTTTTTCCATTGAACTTACAATTCATTATATGGTTAATTTCTTTCAAATTACCATTTGCAAAAAAAGCTATCTGTTTAAATCCTACATTCACATTACTATCACAAAAACAAGGAATAGGTTTATCTAAAATTTTATACCTTTCAACTATTCCATTCAAATAATAATATGCAATAGTGTCATTCAGTAAACCATTTTTGTAATTTTCTCTTACTAATTCATGGGTATTCACATATATCCACTCCCCATCCTTTTCTCCATTTTTTCTACTACCAAAGCACTTTATTGCGCCATTTTCATTAAAAAAAATAACTGAATAGTTAAATGAATCAACTTCGTTATAATTAGTTATAGAACTAACTTTACCATTTTTAAAATAAGCAATACCGATTTTTTCTTGGCTACAAGAAGTAAAAACTACAACAGTTAAAATAAGGAAATAAAGTGGATTAATCATTAATTTAAGATTTCCATTCATTTCTTACAGTTGATTGAAATTTAATACCATCAATTCCTCTCTTCAATTTTCCAAAATGTTTGATAACATTTTTACTATTTTGTTTAATGGGTACAACTAAATCAATTGCTTGTTTTACTTTTTCAATTGTAATCGGTTGCTTTAGTACTATTTTCATATCTCAAATATACATAAATATCAAATATAATCCCTACCCTAACAAAACTTTCCAAGCATCAGTTACTTTGTTTTGCAGCAATAAATGATGCGCATAACGGTGTAACTCTAATTGAAGATGTTCCAAATCTTGATTAAAACGGGTATGAATTTCCATAACTTCTTTGTTCATGCGTTTAAAAATTTCAGCACTATCGGTATCGGGCATGGTTTGTTCATTGGCAAGCATTCCTAAATCATTACCAGTAAGTACCTTGCTTAGTCTAATGGCATCAGGCAAACTATTTACACCCATTCCTAAATTTTTATTAGGTTTTGGTACTTCAAACAAAGCATCTCCATTGGCTCTCACATACCAATCGCTACCCAAACGGCCAACTAAATCCATTTTATGTTGGTCAATTTTACCATCAATGGTTAAAACCGATTCATCAATATGCATCAAAATAATTTCAGCTATCACCAAATTTCCAGCTCCACCTTCATTACCCGTTTCAATAATTTCGCGCACTTTACACTCAAACTGCACCGGACTTTCTTTAACCCTAAATGGTTTTACTTTTTCTGATGCCAATGCAGTAAAACCAGCTTTTTCAAACTCATTAACGCCAGCAGGATACTCGCAACTAGCCAAACTCATTTGCTGCACCATATTGTAATTAACCATATTTATTACTACTTCTTAGTAGCCATTACATTTTCTAAAGTATGTTTGATGGTAT
>JBGSBN010000022.1:0-26231 GCA_041730515.1 Methylacidiphilales bacterium
TGCTGGTAATATTATTATCCGTCAACGTGGAACTAAACATCACCCTGGCGATAATGTTGGAATTGGAAAAGACCATACATTATTTGCTTTAATTGATGGAACAGTTTTATTCCGCAAAAAAGCGAACGATCGTAGTTATGTATCAGTATTACCTTTAGCTCCAAAAGCTGAAGTTGCTGAAGCATAATTTCTAAAATCATTTCAATAAAAAAGCCAGAATTCAATATTGATTTCTGGCTTTTTTGTGTTATTACTTTTTTTAATCACTACATAGTGGCTAACAATTCCTTTATATCGAAGGTTAAATTTCCAATTTTCACCTTCACCTCATTTATCATATTTGGAATATTTTCAATATTGCTGTGATTTTTGCCACTATTTTCTAAGTTCTTCACTTTGTCAAATAGTTCGCTAGCTCCAATCATTTGTATAGGTGCTTTCATTTTATGTGCTAATTGACCAATTCCTTCATAATTACCAGTAGCTAGAAGTTGGTCAAACTCATTTACCTCAATGGCAGTGGTATTTATAAATAAGTCAAGCATTTCTTTTATAAATGAACTATCTCCTCCCGAAATTTCATTTAAATATGTTAAGTCAATATTGTTCATCTTTTTATTTAGCTTTGACGCAAATAAACAATAAAATTTAAGTTTTCAAAAATAATGTTTGGTTTAAGTTTACTACCTATCATTCCATTAAGAGGCGAACCAAGTAGCAAAAGCGAAATGGTTAGTCAATTACTATTTGGTGAAAAATACAAAGTGCTTCATATTCAACCAGATTGGATAAAAATTGAAACCATTGACGATAACTACATTGGCTGGATAAACGATACACAAGCGCATTTAATATCCGAAACAGAATGGAATAATTTAAATAATGCCACCGTTGTTACCAAGTTTCCGTTTGTACAAATAATGGTAAACCAAATACCCATGCTAATTAGTGCAGGCAGCAAAATTTATCCAAACCAGTTGCAAATTGCCAATTTTCAGTTTGTTTTTGATAACGTTATTGATGAAAAAGATATAGCAAAAACGGCTTTACAATATTTAAATGCGCCTTACTTGTGGGGAGGGAAATCGCCTTGGGGAATTGATTGCAGTGGTTTTACGCAAACAGTTTTTAGTCAAATAGGAATTAATTTAAAACGCGATGCCTACCAACAAGCTGAACAAGGAACGCTTTTAGCTTTTTTAACCGAAGCTCAGTTAGGCGATTTAGCTTTTTTTGACAACGAAGCAGGTAAAATTACCCATGTTGGCATAATGTTAAATAACGAAACCATTATACATGCAAGTGGTAAAGTTAGAATTGATAAAATTGATAATTATGGTATTTTAAATAGCGATACCAAAAAATATAGCCACAAATTACGTTTTATTAAAAGAATTAAAATTTAATGCTATTCCTTTTCAAAACAATTTTATAGTATTGCGGTTTATAAATAACAATAACAAAAAAAATATGACACTACAAAAAGGAGATAAAGCACCTTCGTTTTCACTATTAAATACTGAAAAAAAGGAAGTAAAATTAGAAGATTTTAAAGGTAAGAACTTAGTGGTTCACTTTTTTCCATTGGCTTTTACAGGCGTTTGTACTGCTCAGTTATGCGCAGTTCGCGATGCAATTACCATGTATAAAAACGATAAAGCAGATGTAGTTGCTATTTCAGTTGATTCATTATTTGTATTAGATAAATTTAAAACTGAGCAAAATTTATCATTCGATTTGTTATCGGATTTTAATAAAACTACTTCGGCTGATTATGGCGCTTTGTACGAAACTTTTCCTGCTTTTGGTATGCATGGTGTTTCAAAACGCTCAGCTTTTGTAATTGACAAAGAAGGTGTTATTCAATATGCTCAAGTATTAGCAAGTCCTGGCGATTTACCTAATTTCGAAGCTATCAACGCTACTTTAGCTGAATTAAACTAATTTTTTAGTTAGCTAAAAATAAAAAAACGCAAGTACCAAAAGTGCTTGCGTTTTTTTTTGTTTTAAAAATTAATGTGGGTGCTTACTTCTTAGTTAGGAGGATAAGTTAGTTAGTGGTAGTAATCATTTTAATTACAATTTAGGTCGATGCTCCAGTCAATTGGCGGGTTAAGATGTTATTTTTAGTATAGCTATTGCATAGGAGTCAAGTTAATTTTTGGCTTTTTCTTGTAACCAACATAAAAATAAAAGTCTGTTTACAAAGATTCTGAAACATATGCGATTGATATCTTGATTTCACCAACAAGATTTGCGCAAAACGTATTGGCATAATTTGTAAATCAAAATGATATTATTGAAAAATAGGAATGTATTATAAAAATAAAAACCACATAAAACAGTGTAACATAGCTATAAACTATTTCACCTTGTTCTATGTGGTTAATTAATATTTATTCTACTTTTAGAAAAGCCTCTTTTTTACTTAAAAGAAAAAATTTACTTCAATTCAAATTCAACAGTACCAATTCTAAAACCTTCTGAAAATAATTCTGCTTTGTATTTTCCAGCAGCAAATTCAGAACCTTTAGCCCAATACATTACTACATCTTGTGCTTCTTGGGTAAAATCAATTGTTTTTTTCTGAGTATATAAAGATTCTTCCCCTTGAAATTTAATAGTAGCAGTTCCGGTAGTTTGATTGTATAAAGTGGTTCCATCTTGTGTGGTAATTTTCAAATAAATATCTTTATTACCTTTTTCAGAAACATAATTTTCAGCAATTTTAAATGTAAGCTTTATTTGTTCAACTTGCTTTGCCTTCATGGTTTCTTTTTCCTTACCATTACTACGCAATTTAATTCCAGTTACTGCCAATGACGAGGTATTTAACTTTGCACCAATAGCTACTTTGTTTTTTAAACCTGCATTTTCAACACTTAAATTTTCATTGTTTCGTTTTTGGTTGTTGATGCTTCCTTTTAAATTATCGTTTTCGCGGTTAAGCATTACAATTTGTCCAGACAAAGAATCAATTTGAGTTACATATTTGCGCTTATAATAACGTAATTGCTCAATTTCTTCCATTGCTTTGTCTAAATCCGCTTTGCTAACTCTATCTTGAGCAAGTAAACGTTTAATTCTATCGGCATATACTTTTAAGTCGTTATCTTTTTGGCTAACCAAACTGTCTAATGATGCATTTTGACCTTTATAACTTTGCAGCTCGTTGGTAGTAATTTTCAATAAGGAGTCAAGTGAGTTTTTAGCATCTTTGGTATCATATAATTCTTCTTCAGTAACAGCTAGTTTATGGTCTGTTTTAAAGTAATTATAAATAAAAAAGCCATTTAGTACAGTTAAAATTGCAACTAAAGCCCATGGTAGTATAACGGCTATGCGGTTACGTTTTTCTTTATTTTCTTCCATTAGGCGCAAAAATATCAAAAAAAAGCAACAAAAGTGGCTATTGATTCAGTTATAAAAAATTAATTTGATAATTGCGCTTGCAATTGCCCAAAATATCTAACACTATGTAGTAATCTACTGCCATACCAACTAAACATTTCGCCATCTACCAAAAGTATTTTAGCCTTTGGCAATAGCTGCTGTAACTCTGCTATATGCTTTTCTTTAAATGGATAAGGCTCGCTCGATAGAAAAATAAAATCAGGATTTGCTACTACTAAATCTTCGTTGGTTATTTGCGGATAACGATCCAAATGATTTGCAAATACATTACTAAAATTTAGTTTTTGCAATAAATGATTGATAAAAGTATGGTTAGCAGCCACCATATATGGATTTCGCCAAATAAAATATGCTACTTTATTATTTGGGTTATCAAACAATTTCAAATCACTAAAACTAAGCTTAATTTGGTTTACTATTTGATTGGCTTCTAATGTTTTATAAACCAATTGCCCCAAACTTTCCATCATTTTAAACGAATCTTCCAAAGTATAAATATCGCTCATCCAAACAGGGAAGTGATGCATTAAATACTCTATTTGTTTTTGTTCGTTTTCTTCTTTATTGCCTATAATTAAATCAGGTTTTAGTTGCGCAATAATATCTAATTTTAAATTTTTGGTACCACCAATAATAGTTTTAGTTTTATGTTTACTTTTGGGATGAATACAAAACAATGTTTGCCCTACAATTTCGCTATCTAAACCTAAATCGTACAAAAATTCGGTTTGCGATGGAACTAACGAAACAATGCGTTTGGGCGGAAAGTTAACTGTTACACTTCGTCCTAATTGGTCAGTAAATAATTTTGTTTCCATATCGCCTTTGTTTTAAAATACTTGTATTAATTGCAAAGCAAATGTATTTTTACAAATAATTAAATTTAAAAGATTGGGCTTTTTAAAATATAAAAACTTACTCATTACCATTGTGCTTTTTATGGCTATTATTTTGGTGCGATTTAATGGCAATCAAGTTATTGTAAAGCAACAGCCATACGATTCAAAGTATTTTATAGCATATGTTGAATATTTGAGAGGCCAAATTCCTTCAGAAGCCATTAGACCAGCTACCAATTGGCGGTTTTTAGTTCCACTAATAGCCAGTCAGTTACCATTTGGTGCAGCTACTTCCATTAATTTAATAAATGCCTTATTTTTAGGTTTATCGCTTATTATATTTTTCAAAATTCAACAAGGTTTAAACGTTCCTAACCAATTAAATTGGAGAAGTATTTGGCTTTTTATTGTTTCATTTCCAACGTTTTATTATGCCACCATTGGTTATATTGATGCTTCTTTATTTTTATTTATGGCAGTTAGTATTTATGCCACTTTGAACAGAAATACTTGGCTCTTTACCATTGCCATTTTATTAGGATTATGTGTAAAGGAAACAATGATAATTGCTACACCATTTTACTTGGTTTATCATTTTAAAACCAATAGCAAAAATGCTATTGCCACCACCTTAATTACAGCCATTTTATCAGTTATCTTATTATTGATTATCAAACAAAATGCTCCTGTAACTGATTTGTCTACAAAAAATAATTTTTGGCAATTTGGAACATCCAATGCCGCAATTAATTTTTATAGATTTAACACTTGGGTAAGTTTTATAGCCAGTATTGGAGCAATTGGTTTAGCTATTTTTTTAAATAGAAAAAAAGTATTTTATAAATTAAAAATTAACAGCTTAACACTTGCTTGTTTAGCATGTTTTTGTGTTGGTTTAGCACTTTATACCCTTTCTTACTTTTCAACCATAGCCGATGGTAGAATAATTTGGCTCACTTATTTTTACATGCTTTTGCCATTAGCAACTAATAAAGTTATAGAAGCTAAACATTCTAATTGACAAGTAATTACATTCTTGGTTTCCAAGCTATTTCATTTGCACCTGCGTCAATAACAATTTTGCGCGAAAGCATAAACAAATAATCGCTCAAACGATTGAGGTATTTTGTTACAATTGGATTTACTTCGGTTTCCGTAGCCAAATGAACCACCAAACGCTCTGCTCTGCGGCAAATACAACGAGCTACATGGCAATGTGAAGCAACAATATTACCGCCAGGTAACACAAAACTTTTCAGTTCTGGCAAAGTTTTATCCATGGCATCCATTTCGTTTTCAAGTAGTTCAATATCAGCTTCATGTAAATCAGGCACTTTCATTTTACTTTTATCAGGGTCGCTAGCCAAAAGACTACCAATGGTAAAAAGTCTATCTTGAATTTCGGCCAATGTTTGATGTGCATGTGGGGCTACCAAACTATCTTTTATTAAGCCAATATAGGAGTTTAACTCATCTACCGTTCCGTAACTTTCAATACGTAAATGAAACTTAGGTACACGCACACCACCAATTAACGAAGTTTGGCCAGCATCGCCAGTTTTAGTATAAATTTTAAACGACATAATATTAATTACAAAGGGTTGGCAATATAGTTTTAAAATGATGAAGTAGAATCAAATAAACACCAACAAAAAAGCATGCTATCCATATAATTTTTGAGCAAAATAAACAGTAAATTGCCATTCAAAAAGTATTCAATACGCTGTATAAAAGAGTTTTTAGTAAAATTATTTATAACTAATTAGGCATTTTTTGACCTCATTTTAGCAGCCAATTAGTTTGTTTTTAGAATAAAAGTTATACAAACTTAACTGAGCAACGAACGCAATACGGTGTTATTGTACGCTGATTTCAAAATAAAATTTATAAGTTAATTTTCAATCAGGTCCCTTGTTAGTTAAATTGGTGTTACAACTTTATCGTTTTTGGTTAGTCACATTATTTGGAGGCTAAAAAAGTATGGGATAATCTACTTCTAAAAAATATAGTTAAATGGTTTATTAGGAATTTATATTCAGAATTAATTTATCAGGTTTGAACATTAACAAAGTTTGTACACTATCGCAAACCAAAACCTAGAACAAATTGCACGTGACCATATAGATAAGCAGTTAATTGCTGGTGGATGGGTAATTCAAGATAAAAAGTAATTCAAAATTGCTGCTAATTTGGGTATTGCTATTCGTGAATATAATACATATATTGGTATTGCTGATTATGTACTTTTTATAGATAAAAAAGAAGTTAGGATAATGTAAGCAAAGCGTGAAGAGGAGGGTGTTAGGTTAACAACTGTGGATGAGCAATCCTTTCAATATGCTAAATCTAAATTACCTTTATTGAATAACAATCTATTGCCTTTTGTTTATGAAAGCACTGGTGAAATTACAAGATTTACTGACTACCGTGACCCAAAACCTCGTTTTCGTGATGTGTTTACTTTCCATAGGCTAGAAACATTTTTGCAATGGATAAAAGAAGAAAAACTTTACGAGAACGATTACATGATATTACTAAATTACCTACTGAAAGACTTAGAGATTGCTATATTTAGAACAATCGTTTAAAAACCAACGCCCAAAAGCTTTGATTCAAATGGCTATTGGTTCTGGTAAAACTTTTACGGTTATTACATCTGTTTAGCGCGCAACCTTAGTTGAATACTCGCAATCCAAAACTCTCAACCAACAAATTATCCAATCTCGATATATGTAGCGCCTCCGCCAAATTTCAACGAATCGGCATCTTCAAAATGTTTGGCTAATCGCTTGTTTTTAGTTAAAAAAGTATGAATTTTATTTTTCAAATATTGGTTACCAATTCCATGTACATAAACTATACTTTTCATTTGATGCACATAAGCAGCCTCTAACGTTTTAATAAATACATCCATTTGCACCCCAATAATATCGTTAGTTTGCGCAGTATATCCACGTTCCAATAATTTATCAAAATGCAAATCAATTATTGGTTCGGGTTTTTGGCTTAAATCTAATTTTTCAACCACTGTTTTTTCTGTAAAATCTTTTTGTTTTAAAGCATTTAAATTCAGTGTATTGAACTCTTCGTTTAGTTTAAACATATAAGCTTGTTTTTGTAAAAAGAAACAAAACTTTAACGATTGATGAAACTCCTTTGGCTTTGATTTAAAAGCTACACTCAAAGGTTT
The DNA here is from genome assembly GCA_041730515.1 of Methylacidiphilales bacterium. GTDB lineage: Bacteria > Bacteroidota > Bacteroidia > UKL13-3 > UKL13-3 > JAAFJM01. The sequence continues at coordinate 7,444 of JBGSBN010000022.1, forward strand.
TGAAGGATTAATGTTTATATCATCGGCTAAAATAAATTGGAACAAAAGCGGATTCCATTTTTCGTAATTTTCTAAGTTTAATTTTAAAAAATTCACTTCCTCTCCGCGGCTTAATTTACCTGTTTTATAAAGGCTATATACTTCTTTTTCCTTTTGGTAAACTACATACAATAAAGTATCGCAGGCATTGTTATGCAATACGCCTTCTACTTCATTTTCGCCTAATCGATTATAGGCCCAAAATATGCCTAAAGGATTGGTATTTAACTTAGGTTTTAGTTTATCTTCAACTTCTTTTTTATCACTATTGGGCTTTACATCGTCAAAATCAATTTTAACAACTTCGCTAGCCATAACAGGTATTTCAAAATCATCTTCAATAGTTACACCTACCAAGTTTTTTTGTTTAAAACTGGTAACTATACCTTCCATATTTTCGTTTACAAACTTTACTCTATCGCCTAACTTCAACATTGTTTTATTTTATTTATTTTGCTGTGCAATATTAAACCCAATTTAGGCTTTAAAATAATAAAAAATGTTAGGTTGGAAATTACCTGTCTGACGCTGGGCAGCGCAAAGGCTAATTGAGCGTCTGACGGAAGTGAGGTTATCCTAATTATCCATCTGACGCAGGGCTGTGCAATTTCCAAAAAAGCGTCTGACGGAAGTGGCATTCTCCAAATTATCCGTCTGACGCTGGGCTAAGTAATGGCCAACAAAGCGTCTGACGGAAGTGGTTGTTGAAAACAAAAAGCCGAACTACTTTTAAGTAATTCGGCTTTTTGAATTGAACTAATTTGTATTTGCTAACTATTATTATTTACCAATTTTTACTGCAAAATAATCTTGCGATCCATCAGCATTTACACCTTCTACCAATACAGCACCTTTTTTACCTTCAAAAGCAGCTTTTACATCACTTACTGTTGAAACCGGTTTTTTATCTACATTGGTAATTATAAATCCGTTTGGCACACCAGCAGCTTTTAAAATACTTTTTGCACCAATACTTTTCACTTTTATACCATTGGCAATTTTTAGTTTCAATCGCTCATCGCGGGTTAGTGTTTCAAAATCGGTATCTAAAGCCTTGTTAACTTCTGTCTTTTCGGCAGTTTTTAAAGTAGTTTTACCATCTAAACCTTTTAGTTTTACATCAAAAAGTTTTTCTTTTCCTTCTCTAATCACTTTAATTTTAACCACATCACCTGGATTTTTCTTGCCAATCATTTCTTGTAGTTCAGGAGTAGTTTTGGTTTCAGTACCATCGGCCGAAATAATTACATCATCCGATTTTAAACCTGCATCTTCGGCAGCACTGTTTTCTTTTACATTTCTAACATACACCCCTTTTACTTCTTTTAGGCCTAATTTATCAGCCAAAGCGCCATCAATATCTGTAATTTCGACACCCAAAACGCCACGTTGAACTGTGCCATATTTTTGTAAATCATTTATTACTTTACCCATTAAATTACTTGGAATGGCAAAAGCATATCCTGCATATTGACCTGTTTCACTGGCAATTGCAGTGTTTATGCCAATTAATTTACCTTCTTGGTTAATTAACGCGCCACCGCTATTTCCTGGGTTAACGGCTGCATCCGTTTGAATAAACGATTCTATTGGATACTGTTGTCCGTTTCCTCTGTTAATATTTAAATTACGCCCTTTAGCACTTACAATTCCAGCAGTTACGGTAGATGTTAAGTTAAAAGGATTTCCATCAGCCAAAACCCATTGACCTACTTTTACCTCATCGCTATTACCAATAATAGCGTATGGTAAATTTGTTTCAGAAATACGTAAAACTGCTAAATCAGTATTATTGTCTTTTCCTAATAATTCTGCATCGTATTCTCGTTTATCGTTTAAAATTACTTTTATTTTGGTAGCACCATCAATTACATGGTTATTGGTAACAATCAAACCATCTTGCGAAATAATTACTCCACTGCCACTTCCAGCTCTTGGTCCCGGTTGAGGTAAATTAAATCCACGTCCGCCAAAAAAATCGAACGGATTTATTTCTTGCGTTTCGTTTCTTGTTTGGGGCGCATCTACCACCGTTAAAATGTGAACTACGGTTGGAGTAGCCAATTCTGCTATTGCCACAAAATCAGGTCGCTGTCCGCCATCTGCCAAACTTGCATACCTTGCTAAATAATTTTGTGTAAATTCTGTTGCACTTTGTTTACCACCAAATAATTTGTTTAAGCCAATTGCAGCCAAGCCTCCAAGGCAAGCTACTGCAAAAATTAATGTGTACTTTTTCATTTTTCTTTTCAATTATATTTTAGTAAAATTTTATTTATTCAAAAGTTATTCCAATTTTTACGTTCATCAAAAGCAAATAAAAATTGTCTTTAAAAGTTAATGGTATTAAGCATTAAATTGTTTTTTTATTTTAAAACATGTTCAGTTTTTGTTTTAAAATCACATTTTGGTTGATGAACGGTAAATAAAAAAATTTGTTGCTATCAAAACTAAATAGAAATTTGCAGTGTCTAAAATAAAAATGCAACACGATAAACATACTTATTATTTCGAAAAGTATTTACGCAAAGAAATGTCGCGTATAGAGAGAGATGCGTTTGAAAAAAAATTAAATGCTGACGAAGCATTTAAAGCTGATTTTGACAAATACGCACTCAACCACGATTCTATTTTAAAAGAAGAGTTAGAGGAGTATTATAATGAAGAAATAATACCAACTAAGCCTAAAAACTACTCATGGTTATTGGTTTTGTTTTCGGTTTTGGGTTTGGTATTACTAATCGATTATTATGCCAATCAAAAATATGCTAACGAACTAAAACAAAATCAAACCTATAAAGAAGAAATTGTAGATAGGTTTAACAACGCATTTGTTGAACCATTTAAAAAAATAAGTTTCAAAAAGGGCATTAAATCGTTAGATACTGTTTACGAGCAACTTACATTCAGCGCGGATAGTCAGGATGATAAAGATAGTTTACCTGAAAATCAAAACAAGATAGATTCGAGTTTAATTGAGGGAAAAATAATAGATCAATTTCAGCAATTAATGCGTGAAAAAAACATAGAAAGTAATGTGAAAGACATTTTTTTAACGGATAGTTTAATGGTGGTTATAGACCTTGAAAAATTTAAGGAAAAATTTAAAGTAATAACTAACTCTACCGATAGTGCCTTATCTGATAGTTTAACTACTAGGCTATCATTACAATCGTTAACCAAACAAAATAATGCCAATAAACCTTTATTTGTTGAGTTTTGGCAATCGTTAGTAGGGTTTAATGGCTATCAATTTACGGGTAAAAAATTGGTACTTTATGGAGTTTGGAAACCATACGATATTTTTATTCTAAAACAGAATAATCTCTTTATTTTACATTCAAAATTAGGGGAAACTCCACTTCAAGCCGATAATCAACTACATAAATTTGAAGACTAAATTTTATAAATACCAAGGTACGGGCAACGATTTTATTATGATTGATGACCGAGCCAAAACTTTTGATGTCAATAATCAGCCATTGATTGAGAGTTTATGCGATAGAAGATTTGGAATTGGTGCAGATGGATTAATTTTATTACAAAACCATACTTCGGCAGATTTTTATATGCAATACTTTAATAGCGATGGTCGCGAAAGTTCTATGTGTGGTAATGGTGGCAGATGTATTGCTCAGTTCGCTAAAGATTTAAGTGTAGTAAACGATTTTACTACTTTTTATGCCATTGATGGCATTCATACTGCTTCTTATAAAAATAATTGGGTTAGCCTTCAAATGAAAGATTTAACCCAAATGGAAATGTGCGATAATCACGTTTTTGTATTAAACACTGGTTCGCCACATTTTGTGCAGTTTTTTGATGATGATGTTGACACCATTGATTTGGTTACAGAGGCAAAAAAAATAAGATACAATAACGAGTTTGCCAAAGAAGGAATAAATGTAAACTTTGTATCCATCCATAACAATGAACTAAAAGTTAGAACTTACGAAAGGGGAGTAGAGGACGAAACTTTTAGCTGCGGAACCGGTGTTACAGCTGCAGCAATTGCTTATTCTGTTTTTTCGAAAAACACACAATCGGAAATGGATGTTAACATTCAAACTAAAGGTGGAAACCTTTCGGTAAGTTATTTGTTTCAAAATAATGCATATATACAAGTGTTTTTAAAAGGCCCCGCTACCTTCGTGTTTGATGGCGAAATAGAAATTTAAGCAACCAAAGAGCCATCGGCTCGATAGATATTATAACTTTGGATTTAAATCCAAGGAAATAAAAAGCGGTAATCAAAGAGCCATCGGCTCGATAAATATCGTAACCTTGGATTTTAATCCAAGGAAAATGGAAAAAGGAAAAAGCGGCAACCAAAGAGCCATCGGCTCGATAGATATTATAACCTTGGATTTAAATCCAAGGTTATAAAAAGCGGCAAAAAAGAGCCATCGGATCGAAAATATTGTAACCTTGGATTTCAATCCATGGAGAAAAAAAGTGTAAAAAAAGAGCCATCGGCTCGGAAATATTGTAGCCTTGGATTTTAATCCATGGAAAAAGAAAATTTAATAATAATGACATACCAACGCAGAAAAACAAGCACCGTAAAAATTGGTGATTTATACATTGGAAGCGATTTTCCAATTATTACTCAAAGTATGACCACTACCGATACCATGGATACCCAAAAATCGGTGGAACAAATTATTAGAATGGTAGATGCTGGATGCCAGTTGGTTAGATTAACTGCACCAAGTTTAAAAGAAGCTCAAAATTTAGCTGAAATAAAGAAAGAATTGAATGCCAAAGGAGTTAGAGTTCCTTTGGTGGCCGATATTCATTTTACTCCAAATGCTGCTGAATTAGCCGCTCGAATAGTTGAAAAAGTGCGCGTTAATCCTGGTAATTATGCCGATAAAAAGAAATTTGATATCATTGATTATACCGATGCAGAATACCAAGAGGAAATAGATCGAATTAGAGAAAAGTTTGTTCCTTTAATTAAAATTTGTAAAGAGTATGGAACAGCTTTGCGTATAGGCACCAATCATGGTTCGTTAAGCGATAGAATAATGAGCCGTTATGGCGATACTGCGCACGGAATGGTTGAGAGTGCCATGGAATTTTTAAGAATAGCGGAAGATGAAAATTTTCACAATATTGTGCTTTCCATGAAATCAAGTAATCCGCAAGTAATGGTTCAAGCTTATAGGTTATTGGTTAAAACCATGGACAATAACAATATGTTATACCCTTTACATTTAGGTGTAACTGAGGCTGGCGATGGTGATGATGGTAGAATAAAATCTGCTTTGGGAATTGGAGCTTTGTTGGAAGATGGAATTGGCGATACCATTCGCGTTTCGTTAACCGAAGACCCTGAATTTGAGGTACCTGTGGCCAAAAAATTAATTGCGCGCTACACACAAATTGAACAAACTGTTTATCCTCAGTTAAATTTAAACATTGCTGAAAACAAAAGCTGGAGTGCATTCGATTACAAACGAAGAGAAACCAACGAGGTTTATAATTTAGGAGCACATCAAGTGCCTAGAGTAATTGCTAATTTTAGTAATAATGAAAATTTAGCGTCCGAAGATTTAAAACCAATTGGACATATTTACGATGCCCAACTTGATAAATGGCATATGAATGATATTGGAGCTGATTTTATTTATTTAGGAAATAATAAAGCCAGCTTTATGTTACCAATGGGTTTAAAAGCTATTTATAATGCCCAAACTTGGAATTTGGTGTTAGATAAAACCAATTCATTTCCATTTTTTACCGCGGCCGATTTATTGCAAAGCAACCATTTAAAAGTAAATTCAAGTACACTTAATTTTGTGCATTTGTTGGTAAATGAATTAACTGAAGAATTGCTTAAAACTGCTAACCAAATGAAAAATGTTGTTTTTATTTTGGAATCCAATTTAGCCAATCCAATGACCGATTTGCGTGCAACTTTCTTTAAATTAAACGATTGGAATATAAAAAATCCAGTTTTGCTAACTCATAATTACAATAATGAAAACGATGAAGAACAGTTTATGCTTCATTGTTCCACCGATTTTGGTGCATTACTAATTGATGGTTTTGGAGATGGATTGATGTTTAAAGCCAATTCAATTAAACCAGAGCGCATGAACCAAATAGCATTTGGTATTTTGCAAGCAGCAAGAACGCGTATTTCTAAAACTGAATACATAAGTTGCCCTAGTTGCGGACGTACTTTGTTCGATTTACAAGAAACTACTGCCATGATTAGGAAACGAACCGATCATTTAAAAGGAGTAAAAATTGCCATAATGGGCTGTATTGTTAATGGTCCGGGTGAAATGGCGGATGCAGATTACGGTTATGTAGGCAGTGGAGTTGATAAAATAACTTTATATAAAGGCAAAGAAGTTGTAAAACGCAATATTGCTAGCGATAATGCTGTGAATGAGTTAATTGAATTGATAAAAGAAAATGGAGATTGGGTTGAGTTGTAATTTTATTTTTTGAAATGACATTTAAATGACAAAAATAATCCAACCCTTGGTATATTTTTACTGTCAACTATTTTGTATCTTACAAAATATAATTAATTTGCCACCCTTTAATTAAGTAAACAAATAAATAAACAACAATAAATTATGAAAAAGTTAATACTTTCAACATTAAGCATTGGACTTGCGTTAGGTTCAATTGCTCAACAAAACTTAGGCTTAAAAAACATTGGCCAAGTTGACAACACACCTTTAAAAGGTAAAAAAACTGTATCTTTAGGTAAAGCCGATAGATCGGATTGGTATAATTCTTTAATAATGAAAGCAAATGGTAATTTTAAAACCTTTGTTGGTTTTATGATGAATGATTCATTAGCTAAATTCGTTGATGATCAAGGTGTACCTAGCCAAGGTAGAACAATTCAGGCTGTAGGTGTTATTATTGATCCTAAAGATGATGCATTGGATTTAAGTGATGATCCAACAGCTAAAATGAGTAAATTTACTAATTACTCACTTGATTCTATTGAATTTAGTTATGCTTATGTAAGGAGAGTAAATAATACTGTAGATGGTTTAGGTAATCCAGTTCCGGTTGTAGACACATTATTTGTATACTATTTTACTGGTAAACAAATAATAAAAACTTCAAAACAAACGTGGGCTAGCTCATTATTTGGTACATTCGGTTGGGATTTTACTAAAAGACGTCCAGCAAACTTTGCATCTGTAGATACTGTTTTGTTAACAGCTGATTTATCAACAGGTGCACCAAGTGCTACAGGTTGGAGATTAAGTTCAATTGGTTTAAAAGCTCCTGCTGGATTAACTGTAAATGCTAACGGTGGTTCTAACACTGATAACTTAGCAGGTTTTGCAATCTTATTTAAAAGCGGTACAACTTACGATGATACTTACACTTTTGAAGATAGAAGAGACTCAACTTTAACTACAGGCAACAAATGGACCAATTACTTCTTATATCGTTTTGGTTCAAATGAAGGAGCCGATTTAGTTAGTACACAATATACTAGTTCCGTTATTGTTCCACAAAAAAATTCATATGCTCCCAATAATGGTTGGAATGGTTGGATAGCAGGTCAAGCATTTACTAACGAGCAATACTTAGACGCAGGTATGAAATTATCATCAACTAATTTAAGTGCAAAAGAAGTTCCTAATTCATTTACTTTAGGTTATGCTTATCCAAACCCTGCTAGCAACGATGTAACTATTGCATTTGATTTAAAAGCAAGAAAAGATGTAAAAATTAGCTTAGTTAATTTATTAGGTCAAGAAGTAATTAGCATTGCTAACGATAACTTCTCAGCTGGTAACAACGAAGTTAAATTTAATGTTGGTAATTTATCTGCTGGTGTTTATTTCTACACTATGACAGTTGATGGAATTAGCCAATCACAAAAAATTATGATTAAATAATTTATTTAATTATTCAATATAATAAGCCTCAACAGTTTACTGTTGAGGCTTTTTTATTGTACTTTTATATTAAAAAATCATCTGTTTATATATTTTGATAATGAATAGGCAAGTATTATTTTGCAGCCAGAAATAAAAAATCGAAAAATGGGAAGAGTATTTGAAAAACGTAAACATAAAATGTTTGCTCGTTATGCCAAAATGAGTAGAACTTTTACCAAAATAGGTAAGGAAATAGCCATTGCAATTAAAGCCGGAAACGGAAATGGCGATCCTGATAGTAACTCTCGTTTAAGAGCAGTAATTGCTAATGCAAAGGCTATAAATATGCCAAAAGCCAATATTGATGCAGCCATTTCGAGAGCTACTAGCAAACAAGACAAAGATTTTGAAGAAGTGGTATACGAGGGTAAAGGTCCTCATAATATACCTATGATTATAGAAACTGCTACAGATAATCCAACCAGAACTGTGGCTAATTTGCGCAGTTATTTTAATAAAAAAGGCGGACAGCTAATGGTGAGTGGATCGTTGGATTTTCTTTTTGAACGTAAAGGAATTTTTAGAATTAAAAACGGAGGTATCAACCTAGATGATTTTGAATTAGAAATGATAGATGCAGGCTTAGAAGAAATTGAAGACGATGGAGAAGGCCATTTAATTTTGTCAGTTGGTTTTACTGATTTTGGTAAAATGCAACATGAACTAGAAGAACGTAAAATTGAAATAGTTAACGCGGAACTGCAACGAATTCCAACTCAACCTATGGAATTGACCGAAGAGCAAGAAGCTGAGTTTAATATTTTATTAGATATTATTGAAGAAGATGATGATGTGGTAAAAGTTTACACTACATTAATGTAAAAATAAAAATTTGCAAATATCTGAAAGCCACCAACTCATAATTGGTGGCTTTTTATTTTATTATTAAATTTAATTTTACCGTGAAATAAATTTATTTTTTAAGTCATTATTTATTTTATTCGTAAAAATATTTAATAATGAAGAATAGCATATTTTTACTAATTTTATTTCTAGCAATTTCCTGCATACCTCCCTATGTTCCAGAACAAGGTAGGGTATTCCCAACCTACAATAATCCTTTTGGGGCCGTTAGTGAGGCCGATGTAAATGAAGCTGTAAAACTGAAAAAAAAATACCCCGAAAATACCGAATACATAGCCGATTATGTTGTTAACACCTACACTTTCGATTATTATGCTGATAACTTAAAAAAAGGTAACCCAATTGGTGTGAAAGAAGAAACTTTTGAAAAGTACACTAGCTTAACCGATTTTGTTAAACTTTCGAAACTAGAATATTTTAATGATCAAATAAATTTTGATGGTTTTTTTGTAAAATATGGATCAAGAAAGGAAGAAGATTTTATAAAACGCGATTATGTAATAAGTAATTTTCAAAGCCGTGGAATATTTTTTTCTGATGCTAGGCAAGCTCAAATTGCTGCAGAATTAAATGTAACAGGTACTAATTTACGTTTAAATTTCTCGCGTTATTATAAAGATGCTAAGTATTTAACAAGTGCTTATTTTTTAGAAGGTTTTCCTCAAAAAGAAAAGGTAATAACATTTGCAATTCCAAATTATTTAAATGTTGAAATTATTGAAAAAAACTTTGAGGGATTCAATATTGAAAAATCGGATAAAAAATATGTAATTAAAGATGAGCAAATGAAAGGAAGGATAACTGATACTAAAAGTAAAGATAAGTTAACCTACATAACCTACATTTTAAAAGATGTCAAGGGCATAAGAAATGAAAAATTGATGCCGGGCTATTCACATAATCTACCTCATATTATAATTTTAGTTAAGTCATTAAACACCGATATGGCTAAGGCTTACAGTAAACCTCTACCAAAAGAATTAAAAGAAGCTACCACACCGGCTGCTGAAAAAGGAAAATCAAAGGTTAAACCTAAAACCGTTAATGCCAAAGTTGAATTAAAGCCAATTCCATTAATTGCTAACACCAACGATTTGTATGCGCACTATGCACAAATTGTAAGCAAATTAGAAAATGATTCATCGGTATTTATTGAAAAAGTAAAAAGTATTACTAAAGATAAAGCTACCGATTTAGAAAAAATTGAAGCCATATTCTATTGGGTACAGGACAATATTAGATACGTGGCCTACGAAGATGGAATTGCGGCTTTTAAACCCGATGCCTGCCAAAATGTATATAATAACCGCTATGGCGATTGCAAAGGCATGGCCAATTTATTAAAATCAATGATTAGTACCTTGGGGTATGATGCAAGGCTAACATGGATTGGAACTAAGCATTTAAACTATGATTATAATGTTCCAAGTATTGTGGTTGATAACCACATGATTTGTACTGTAATATTAAACGAAAAAAAATACTATTTGGATGGAACTGAAAGCTACATAGGAATAGATGATTATGCAGATAGAATTCAAGGAAGACCAGTTATGGTGCAAAATGGTACCAATTATTCAATTGATACCATTCCCGATTTATCAGCCGAAAGAAATTTAAGATTTAGAAAAGCAAATTTCACTTTTGTAAACAATGGCTTTGAAGGTAAAATGTATGAAACCATAAAAGGTGAAAATAAAACCGATATTTTAAGAAGTTTTCATAATGCCCCTTTAGCTAAAAAAGACCAAGTTTTATTTGATGTAATTGATCCTAATGATATTGATATTGAAGTAAAAAATGTAGTGGCTAGTGATTTAACTAATCGCAGAACTGATATTGACATGAACTATGATTTAAGAGTAAGCAATCACATGGTTTCTGCCGATAAAAATATAATGTTTAAGCCTGATTATAATAGAGAGTTTTCTGGAAGCAAGGCAGATAGTGCTCGTTTTTTTGATATTCAATTCGATCACAAACTGAATTATGCTTATGACTTAAACTTTGCCATTCCAGCAGGTTATAAGGTGGTTTCTACTCCGCAAAATTTAAATATTGATAATGCTGAATTTAGTTTAATAATGAAATATGAAAACGCAGGAAACGCCATTCGCTACACTAAATCAATTATTTTAAAGAAAGGTAAAATTAGTAAAAGCAATTTTACGGAATGGAATAAGATGATAGATCAGATGAGGGTAAATTATAATCAGTATATAGTACTTAGCAAATAAAATTATTGAGACATGACAAAACGAATTTTATATAAAATAAATTTAATAATTGTATTTTTATTAATCATAAATATTTCTGCGTGGAGCCAAAAAGCCAAAGATTTAAAAAAGTTACAAGAGTTACAAAAACAAGATACCGAGCCTGCTTTTACTGCATTGAAAGAACCTGAAAGGTATAAAAATGAATCAATGGTAATGTTGGCTGAAAAATTAAAGGTTGTTCAAGCTAAAGTAAAAAGAAATAATACTGCACCAATTATTTATGACCAATATTCGGTTTATGCTAGAACAAGAATTAAGCTAAATGATTTAAATGCTGTAGAAAACTACAGCGATTTTGAATTTGAAGATGGTGATGAATTTGAAGTAAAAATTGTAAAGCCAGATGGTAAATCGATTGACGTGGATTTAAAAGATGCAGTAGAGGCCGAAAATATTAAAACTAGTAATAAATGGGTAAATATTTTTTTAAACAATAAGAAAAAGAAAATCGCTTTAAAAAATCTTGAAGTTGGCGATATTATTGACTTTAGCTCATTAAGCTGGTCTTCAAGTTTTATTTACAGTAATACCTATTTTACTAATTTAACGGGTATGCCAATTGTTTATTTAAAAAATGAATTTAAAATAAATAAATTGAATACGGTAGTAGTGTTTAAAAACTTTAATGGAGCTAATACCTTAATACAAAAAAATGAAGGGAAGTTTGTAAACTATTCTTATGAAGGCGAATTAATTGATAAAAGAAAGGTGGAGATGATGAGCAAAGAGGCGGAAAGTGAACCTTTTTATAAACTCGATATTTATTTTGATACCAAGGTATATTATCCTTTTATTGAAAAACCTACAAAAAATGCTTTGAAAGCATCGCTTACTAAAGAAGAAATTATTAGTTATGTTCATAATATTTTCAAAAAAAATAAGATTTATTCTACCAACTATCTCGATTTTATGAAGTCGGAAGATATTTACAAGTTATCGGATGAGGATTATGTAAACAAGTATTATTTGTTTTGCAGAGAAAACGCTTACATGTGTAAACTGGCCTTTAATTTTAAACAGCCAACTTTTGGAGTAGGAATGCTAACTCAGTTTATTACACATTTAGAAAAAAGAAATATTGATTATGAATTGTTAGCCATGGTTTCGAAAGAAGATTTGGGAATTAAAAATATAATTAATATGGAAGATTTTTCTTACGGAATAAAATATACCATTAATGGCAAGGATCATTACATTACCATGTTTAATTCAGTAAGTCAAATTGATGATATTAGCGAAGAGTTCGAAAATACAGAGGCCTACGCGTTTTCAAATTTTAAAAATGGTTTGAAAAAAATGGAAATGGAAACCATAAAATTAAAAACTTCAAATCATAATGAAAATGTGTATGTTATTGATATTGAAGCTAGTTATAATACACTTGATAGTTTAAATTTACAAGTTAAAACAGAAACTACAGGCTATCAAAGAAATGATTCACGATTTAACTTAATTGATAATAAAGAATATTTGAAATTTTACGATAAGGCAATGATTCGTAAAACCAAACGTAAAAAGCTTTACTATTTTGCCAACTTATATTATTACAACATCAATAAAACCTTTTTTGATAAGGAAGAGGCTCGAATTGGAGCTGACTACTTTGAAAGTCTTGAAAAAACAAAAAGAAACAATTTGGAAAATGATGCTAGGAGTGAATATTATGTTTTAAAATATGATAAGTACACCCCAATTAGCGATGGCAGATTTTCGAAAAATCCTTCGGCAGTTTGGAAAGAACAATTTACAATTGGTAATACCTTACTTCCAGCGGGTAAATCATATGTTTTTGAAATAGGAAAAGTATTGGGCAAACTTTCAATGATAAGCGATAACGAAGACAGAAAGGCAAGAACTAAGCCCTTTTTTATTGATTATAACAGGACATTTACCATGAACGTGAAAATAAAAATTCCAGAAGGTAAATCTGTAGTTGGTTTAGAAACTTTAAATATGAACGAAACCAATAATGTAGGTTCTATAACTTCAAATGCCAAGGTTGAAAATGGTTACATCGTTTGGAGTTTTACCAAAAAGTTTAATGGTTATAAACATGAAGCTTCGGATTGGAATAATTATGTAAAAATAACCGATTTAGGAATGCAATTAAATACATCAAAAATAATTTTAAACTAACAGTATGAAAAAAATAATCGTTATAGTAATTGCATTTTTGGCAATATTTAACAATAAAGGTTTTGCCCAAGGTGGTATTGATGTTTCAGTTTTGCCGATGGATTTGGTTTATAATTTTGGTATAATTAGTGGAAAAGAAAGAGGAAGTTTATATTCAGGTGTAGCTCAGGGATTTCAAATAGGAAGATTTGATTGGGGTGTGTCTAATTCTATGAGGACACTATCATTCCAATACACTTCATTACAAAATGAATTTTACCATATCAATAATGGCTTTCAGGAAAAGCAACCAATTGAAACCTATACCCAAACTTCTAAGTCATACGCTTTTAAGTTTGGAGCTATTAAAGTTTTAAATGATATTGATTTTAAATCACACGTTTATTTGAAGGCATCTTGTTTATTGGGCCTAAGGCTAGATAATGTAGATTTTGTAAACAAAAGAGGCGGTACTTTATCTAGTAATGAAAAAACTTATGATAACGAATTGGAAATACCTGTAGGTTTCATATTTGGTTTTGAATATGGTGTTGGTTATCAATATAACATTAATCGTTGGCTTGGAGTTTATGCTGATATTACTGGAGGAGTTAGAATATTTGAACTCATGCCGTTTGTTACCACTAGCGTAGGAACTCGCTTACGTTTATATTAATCAAAATGTTGATTTTAAAAATTCTTATAGGCTAGTTAAACTCAATACCCCTAAAAATTAACTTTATTTTTTGCTTTTAAAAATGCTTCACCTATTAGTAAATCTTCAGGTGTAGTTATTTTTATATTTTTGTAGTCGCCAGGTATTAAGTTAATTACATGTCCGTTTGATTCTAAAACGCTTGCATCATCTGTAAAGTTAATATGGTCTTGTGCAGCGTAAGCCTCTTTGATCAATTGTGCTTTAAATGTTTGCGGTGTTTGAATCAAATAGTAATTATCTCTATTTACATTTTTATTGCTCAGTAATTCTACTTTTCTTATCGAATCTTTTAACCGAACTGCTGCCACTGCATTTCCTTTTTGCTCAGCTATTTCAAAGCATTGCATAATAATTTCTTTGCTTATAAATGGTCGCACACCATCGTGTATGGCTACTAAATCTTCATTGTTGCATTGCTGTAATCCATTTTGAACCGATTCGAAACGTGATGCACCCCCAGCTACTATTTGATGTTGAATGTTAAACTGATGTGTTTGGCATAATTGATTCCAAAATTCTATTTGGCTTTGAGGTAAAACTAAAATAATGTGGTTAACTCCACTATTATAAAATGCTTCAATGGTATGCATTAAAATAGGCTTTCCCGTCAATAATAAAAACTGTTTTGGTAAATTGCTTTCCATGCGCGTTCCGCTGCCGCCTGCTACTATCAAAGCTATTTTTTTCATTTTATTTTGGTAATTATATGCCCCAATTTTTTTTATAAAAAAGACCAACAACTAAATAAATAGTGTTGGTCTTTTGGGTTTATAACAAGCATTGCTGCTAGTAATTTATTAGTTATTAAATAGTTCCGCTCACCGCTTTTTGAACTAAATCAGCAGCTTCTTTTAATACAATTGCTGAGTACACTTTTAATCCACTTTCGTCAATTAATTGTTTTGCAGCTTCAGCATTAGTACCTTGTAAACGAACAATAATTGGAACTGGAATATTGCCAATTGATTTGTATGCATCCACAACACCCTGAGCAACGCGGTCGCAACGTACAATACCACCAAAAATATTAATTAAGATAGCTTTTACATTTGGATCTTTTAAAATAATACGGAAACCAGCTTCTACTGTGGTAGCATTAGCACTTCCTCCTACGTCTAAGAAATTAGCAGGATCTCCACCCGATAATTTAATAATATCCATAGTAGCCATAGCTAAACCAGCACCATTAACCATACAACCTACGTTACCATCTAATTTAACATAGTTTAAGTTAAATTCTTTAGCTTCTACTTCAGTTGGATCTTCTTCGGCAGTATCGCGCATGGCTGCGTAATCTGGATGACGATATAAAGCGTTATCATCAATATCTACTTTACCATCAACTGCTATAATTTTATCATCGCTAGTTTTTAAAACTGGATTGATTTCGAACATAGCTGCATCTGAATTAGTGTATGCTTTGTATAAAGCAGTAACAAATTTTACCATTTGTTTAAATGCTTCACCTTCGCAACCTAAGTTAAAAGCAATTTTACGGGCTTGAAAGCCTTGTAAACCTACTTTAGGGTCAATAGTTTCTTTATGAATTAAGTGTGGAGTATGTTCAGCTACGTGCTCAATATCCATACCACCTTCGGTACTGTAAACTATTATGTTTTTGCTTTGACCTCTATCTAACATTACACTCATGTAATATTCTTTTGGCTCGCTTGCACCTGGATAATAAACATCTTGCGCAACTAATACTTTGCTTACCAATTTTCCTTTTGGTCCAGTTTGGATAGTAACTAAGGTTCCGCCTATTAAGTTGCCAGCAATTTCTTTTGCTTTATCAGCATTTTTAGCAACTGCAACACCACGTTGTCCTTTTCCAATAATACTACCTTTTCCACGTCCGCCAGCATGAATTTGTGCTTTCACTACCACAAAATCGCTTCCGTATTGTTCTTTTAACTTTAATGCAGCTGTGTGGGCTTCATCTGCTGTTTCAGCCACTATGCCTTCTTGCACAGCAACTCCAAACGATTTTAAAATTTGTTTGGCTTGGTATTCGTGTATATTCATTTTGTTTTAAATGATGATTATTTTTATGGGCACGAAAATAACAGATATACTTAATTACACAATTAAAATATTTGTTTTATTAAGTGTTAAATATTAGTTTTTTAATTGTGTAATAAAAAAAGCCATTCGAATTTTCGAATGGCTTTTTTTTATAATTTATTGTTTTAATTAACGGATAGCACCTTGGAATAATGGATTGCTAAATAATTTTGCAAATTCCATATCGCTTTTAGCCAAGTTTCTAACTTCACTGTTAGCGCCAATTGCTTTAATTAAATTAGCAGCTACATCGTCAGCATTGCCAGTACGGGCAGCCGACACCGCTTTTAAGTAATAGTGATTCCACTTTAAATCATCAGGATTTAAACCATCAATAATAGCATTGCAACCAGCAGTATTTCCATTTAATAATTCAGCTAAAGCAGTGTTAAAATCTTTTACTCCACTTTTATTAAATGAAGCAACTGCATTACTATAATTGCCATTTTTTACTGCTAATAAACCTAAGTTATAGCTAACATCAGCCCCTTTAGTTCCAGCCATATTGTAATATTTAATCGCTTCTTGGTAGTTACCTGATAATTTGTAAACTACACCATAATTAGCTAAAACTGTTGCATTTTCTGGACTTACTGCCAATGCTTTTTCTAAATTTTGTTTAGCAGCATCAAAGTTTTTATCTTTAATATTGGTAATTGCTAAATCGTTAAAAGTTCTCCAGTCGGTAGGATTTTTAGCGGCATAAGCATTTAAAACTTCTTGTTTTTTAGCATTGTCAGTAGTAATTACAGCTAAGTGGAATAATTCTTTAGCTGTTAAAGTGTCGTATTTACCGTAAAAAGTTAATAATTCAGCATCAGTTTTCATAGGATTGGCTCCTTTAATAACTAGCTCTGCTCTACGTAAAGTAGGTAAAATATTGGCTTTAGCATTTTCCCAAACTTTAGGGAAACTACGTTTAATTAAGCCTTCTCTTTCTTCATCGCTAATGCTTTTGTTTCTGATAATTTCTAAAACAGCATTTTTTTCATTTAAAGTACTTGCAACTACTGCTTTTTCAAAGCCCATCCAATCTTCAGCACTACTGTAACCACGTGTAAAGTTTTCATCGTTTACTTCAGAAAAACCTAATTTTTTCAATTCCTTTTTGAAGAAAGTAAAAGTAGATTCTTCTCTTCCTTTTGATAAGTTAGTATTTCTATCTAACTCTCCATCAGGCGAAGCATAAGCATTAATAGCAATTCCACGAGCCACAAAGTTTTTGTCGGCTTTTAATAATTTGCGTAATTCAGCTATTTGGTTTTTGTTGCTTAAGTTTTTACCTGCTTTAAAATTCGGGTTAAATTTATCTACATCTAAAGGGAAATAGATATTTACTGACTTATTAATTAACTCCACTTTGTAATCATCGCTAGAGAAAATAGTTAAATCTGTATTGTTTAATAACAATGGAGTAACCACAGTACCTTCAGCTAGTGCACCTAAACCAGAAGGAACTTCTATGTTTAATGCAGTATATTTAGGCATTAATGAAGCACGTTTCATACTTGGTACGTAAGCAATTTTATCGGTATACGAAACTTTACCACCAACTTTAGTATCTACTGTTTCATCGGCAGCACCTTTAGCTTTAGTACCTTTTATGGTTTTACTCTTTAAATTAATAATAGTACCATCTTCGCATTTTAAGTAAGGCGAAAAAGTTACCACTGCTTTGGGATTGATTGATTTAGCAGGAACATTTGCATTAATTGTAATTTCAACACTGTCGCCTTTTAATTCTAATGGATTTGGAGTAACAGTGTAATTGTTCTTCGTAAAGTTGTTTTTTACGCTACATGCAGCAATTAAGCTAACACATGAAGCAGCTAAAATAACTTGTCTCATATCTCTCATATTATTTTTTAGTTTTGTGCCGCAATTATAATTATTTTCGTTTAAAATTTCT
The DNA here is from genome assembly GCA_041730515.1 of Methylacidiphilales bacterium. Taxonomy (GTDB): domain Bacteria; phylum Bacteroidota; class Bacteroidia; order UKL13-3; family UKL13-3; genus JAAFJM01. The sequence continues at coordinate 25,363 of JBGSBN010000022.1, forward strand.
CAATTAAATTATTTATGTATATTGTTAAAATTAAAGGTGTTGCAAAAATTCCAGATTATTTACAAGTTAGAGATGATAACTTTACGCTTATATGCTACACCCGCACTGATAGACCTGAAAAGGCTTTAGAGAAATGTGGGCTTGGCGATAAAGTAGAGAAAATTAAAGAATTAATGAACCAAATACCTTTTGGACAAGTTACTCCAATTGAGTTTTAAATTATATAAAATCATACCATAAAATAACTAACATGAATAAATCAACAGTAGTTCAATTAAATAATGTAAGTGTTTTCCAACAAAATAATTTGGTGCTTTCAAATGTTAATTTAGAAATTTTCGAATCGGAATTTATTTATTTAATTGGTCAAACAGGTAGCGGAAAATCTACTTTATTAAAAACCTTATATGCTGATTTAAACTTAACACAAGGCGATGGCAGAGTAGCTGATTTTAACTTACATCAACTCAAAACTAATCAAATTCCATTTTTGCGTAGAAAAATTGGAATTGTTTTTCAAGATTTTCAGTTACTTACCGATAGAAGTGTGTACGAAAATTTGTACTTTGTGTTACAAGCTACTGATTGGAAAAATAAAGCCGAAATGGATAGCCGAATCAATGAGGTGTTAGAAATGGTAGGCCTTGATACAAAAAGTTTTAAAATGCCATTTGAGTTGAGTGGTGGGGAGCAGCAACGATTAGTTATTGCTCGTGCATTGTTAAATAAACCTGCTGTAATTTTGGCCGATGAACCTACAGGTAATTTAGATCCTGAAACTAGCAATGGAATTATGGAATTGTTGCACCAAATTGTTAAAAATGGAACGGCAATATTAATGGCCACTCACGATTATAGGCTAATTAACA
>JBGSBN010000023.1:0-25790 GCA_041730515.1 Methylacidiphilales bacterium
CCTAAACTTGAAAAAAAAGTTGGGGAAGTTCTTATGTTGAAATTGGAATCTATAAAATATACCCTAGAATTACTTAACAATGCCATACTTTTGTTTGGTTGGTATGAAACATCTGTTATATCCTCCCCAATAAAATTAAGAACTTTGTTCATCTTTGTCCATTTATTAAAATAAACAATTGAATCAATTACTTGGTCGATGTTAACTGTGTTATTGGTTTCTTTTTTACAGGCAAAAAAGGAAACTATTAACAATGCAAAAATTACTTTTTTAATCATAACTATCTATTTAATTTAATAAAACTTTCTACCATAAATATTATTACCCGTAAGCAAATATAAATTATCACCAATTACCCAATAGCATTGGGCTTCTCCATCCCAAGAATCCCAAGGAAAAGTAACCACTTTTAAAGTTTCAATATTAAGCAAACAAATATTTTGTGTTCTAACTGTATTTTGTTCAAACTGTTTAGAATACATGATATACTTGCCTTTATGGTAAGCCCAAACCCTATCCATAATTAAATCTGTATATATTTTTTTAAAGTCTTTTAAATTGGTGCTTGAATAAATTGATCCATCTGCTTTTTTCTCAAAAAATGCGGTGTTATTATAAATACCAATCAATTTAAAATCGGCTGAAAAAGTTTGGTTTGAATCAAGTTGGTTATTAGCAATATCAAAATACCTAAAATTATTTCCTGTTTCATTTAAAAAGCAAAGCTTGTTATTGAATTCAAATGCTTTTGTATAAAGCTGATTGCTATTTAATTTTATTGTTTTGGTTAGCATTTCATTGCTATAATAATTAATAGAATATCCCAATGCTTTTGTTTTATCAATACCAAACCAAAATACCTTATAATCATCATTTTCCATCATAACATCATAAATAATATTTGATGAGGTGTCATCAATAAAATAATTTTTATTGAAATAATCAAAACCCAAATTTTTTTCTGATGTCAAGTAATAAGAAACAAAGAATTGACTATAGGATTTATCATTATTTCTAAATGTATTTAAGTACAAAAAATTGGCATATAAAGAATCGGTTGTTTTAGACTCTGCAAAGCGTGATTGAATATTGGTTCCTGATTGCAAACTTCTATACTGAAATGGTTTACTTAACACTTTATTTTCATCAATAAAGTAAACATCGTTATCACCTAATATGCCTAAAATACTATTATTATTAATTAAACGAATATCTTTAATGTACAAATAATTAATGAACTGATCGTCCATAAATTTGGTCCATTTATTGTTTGTTAAAACAGTATCTTTTTGAGTTGAGATATTCGTTATTTTTTCTTCTTTTTTACAGGCAAAAAATAGCAACAGCGATAAAAATGCAATTGTTTTATTCATATTATACATTCATTTAAACTGAAAAACAATTATAAAAAAATTTCTGCTATTATTTAAATTAATTAAAATTTTTAAATTATGGCATGGTAAAAAATTGCACAGTACTCCCAAAGGTTTGTTGGTGCTCCTTCATTTTTAAAGGTGCTCTCCAAATGGTTTTTTAGTGTTCCTTTATTTTTTAAAGAGTACTCCCAAAGGTTTGTTAGAGCTCCTTTATTTTTAAAGGTGCACTCCCAAAGGTTTGCTGGAGCTCCTTCATTTTTAAAGGTGCTCTCCTAAAGGTTTGTTGGTGTTCCTTCAATTTTAAAGGTGCTCTCCTAAAGGTTTTTTAGTGCTCCTTCATTTTTAAAGGTACACTCCCAAAGGTTTGTTAGAGTTCCTTCATTTTTAAAGGTGCTCTCCCAAAGGTTTTTTGGTGCAGGCCATAATTTTTTCTAATAATTATTAAATCAATTATTACTTTCGTTTTTGAAACAAACCCCAAAAAATATGAAAACAATTTTACGAAATGTATTAGCAGTTATAGCTGGTTTAGTAGTTGGAAGCTACTTTAACATGTTTCTTATCAAAATAAGCTCTAGCATTATTCCACCACCTGTAGGTGTGGATGTAACTACCGAAGTAGGCTTAAAAGCAGGTATTCATTTATTTGAACCAAAGCATTTTATCATGCCATTTTTAGCACATGCATTGGGGACCTTAGTTGGTGCGTTGTTAACAGTGTTAATAGCTGCTAATAATAAAATGAAGCTAGCTTTAACCATTGGTATGGTATTTTTTATTGGCGGTGTCATGATGGTTTATATGCTTCCAGGCCCTATTTGGTTTGCAGTAGTAGATTTGGTATTTGCTTATATTCCAATGGGTTTATTAGCTGTTAAAATTGCCACTAAAAAAGAAATTTAGAGTATTATAAAATTAAAAAGATTAAAAAATTGGAAGATTAGAAGGTTCCTGCCGTTGTTGGTGTTTTAGCGAAGCGACACCAACAACAAATCCTGTATTAAAAGCTTAGTTTTATAACATTTCATATGCGTGAATCGTCTTGCTGAGGCACGAAGCATCTTTATAAGCAAAAAAAGTTAGGCACTTCTTTATTCAGATTTTGAATTTCGAATTTCGAATTTATTTCGTAATCGATTCAATAATCTTCTTTCTCAACTCATCAATATTTACTTTTTTGGTAGCCGATATAAAAATTACTTGTCCGTTTTCTTTGGCCATCCAAGTATTTTTTAGTTTTTCTATATAAGGCAAATGTTCCGTTTCTTCACCAAACGGATCGTCTGGCTCCAACGGTTCTTTCAGTTGATCTATTTTATTAAAAATAAGCAATTGTTTTTTATTGCTTGCGCCAATTTCTAACAAAGTACTATTTACCAAATTCAGTTGGTCTTCAAAATTTTCGTGGCTAATATCCACCACATAAAGCAATAAATCAGCTTCACGCACTTCATCTAAAGTTGATTTAAAACTTTCAACCAATTGATGAGGTAATTTACGAATAAACCCAACGGTATCGCTCAGCAAAAAAGGTACGTTATCAAAAACCACTTTGCGCACGGTACTATCTAAGGTGGCAAACAATTTATTTTCAACCAAAACTTCACTTTTGCTCAATAAATTCATAATGGTTGATTTACCCACATTGGTATAACCCACCAAAGCCACACGTTTTTTCTCATCGCGGTTTTGCCTGCGTGTAGCCGATTGTTTATCAATATGGCTTAAGCGTTCCTTTAGTTTGCTTATTTCATCTCGCAATAAACGTCTATCGGTTTCAATTTCGGTTTCACCTGGACCACGCATACCAATTCCACCTTTTTGCTTGGTTAAGTGGGTCCACATACGCGTTAGTCGAGGTAATAAATATTGGGCTTGAGCTAATTCCACTTGATACTTAGCCTGAGCTGTGCTAGCCCTATTGGCAAAAATATCCAATATCAAATTACTTCTATCTAATATCTTTATTTTTAGCTCATTTTGAATATTACGCAATTGCGATGGACTTAACTCATCGTCAAAAATTACGATATCAATTTCGCGAACGGTAATGTATTCTTTTATTTCTTCTAACTTTCCTTCGCCCACATAAGTGCGCGAGCTAGGATGAGGCAAACGTTGCAAAAACTGTTTTTCTACAGCAGCGCCAGCAGTTTGCGCCAAAAAAGCCAATTCGTCAATATACTCTTGCGCCTTTTCTATTTTTAAATTTGGAGTAACCACTCCAACCAACACCGCACGTTCCTGCGGTTTGGCAGTATCATATAATTTTTTTGCCATTTAAGTAATCAATCATTTTTAAAACGAGCTAAATTGTTAATTTGCCAACTCATTTTAAACCTTCGCAAAATAATGTATAAACATAAGCTGCTTAGCATTTTTGTTATTTTTATTTTTTATTATCAAATAAAAGCGCAAACTATAGAGTTTGGACAGCCAATAAAAGTAAAAAGTAAAATAAATTACACCCAAATAATTGGTAGTAATGAACAAGGCTCATTTTTAATTCGCTGTCGCGATAATTATTTTAAAAAAGATGTATCTATTGAGAAATACAATTCGAAGTTGACTTTAGAATTAGTAAAGGAAATGCCACTTAGTATTCCGGCTTCAGTAGAAAAAGTAATGCTAATTGGGCAAAATATTTTTGTTTTTGTTACGGCCAAAAATAATAGCACCAATAAAATAGATTTTTTGGTTCAAAAACTTGATATGAACCTAAACATGGCTGGTAGCATGATTTTATTGGCTTCGGTTGATGAATTTTTACTTACCGATAACCAAAGTTTATATATTAGGTCAAGCATTAACAAAAAGTTTTTTAGCTTAAGTTTTGTGGCCAAAGCAAGCCAAAACAACAAGGAAAAATCGGCATTATACTTATTTGGTTTCAATCAATCATTAACCCAAGTATTTGGCAAAACTTTTGAATTAAACGAAGGCATAAACAATATAGAAACTACCAATGCCGATATTGATAACAATGGTAATTTTTGTACTTTACTTGATTTCCCCAAAAACAGCAATAGCCGTAAACGAAACGATAACAGAAAATTTGTATTGTATGTGTTTTACAACGCTACACAAAACATGCTTGAATATGATATAGCCAAGCCCGAAATTGAAATAGACGATATTTCGTTTACCGTAAATAACATCAAAAAGCAAATTAATATTTTTGGCTTTTATGCCCAATCGGAAGGAGAAAGCAACAAAGGCTACTTGTTTGAAACCATTGACTTGCAAACAACTAGTATAAAAAATAATATACTAGATACTGTTTCACTTATCAATTTAAAAGATAAAATATCGTTTGGGAAAGGTTTAGATTTAAACGACTTATACATTAGAAAAGTAATTCCTAGAAGCGATGGTGGGCTTTTTATAATTGCCGAAAAATACTTTTTAACGCGTCAATCATATACTTATTATGTAAATGGATTTCCACAAACAAATACCAGAACGGTTTACAATTATAATGATATCATGATTTTAAATATCAATGAAAATGGGTTGGTTGACAATGGTGATATTTTAACAAAGGAACAGCAGTCGGTAAGCGATGGTGGCTATTTTTCATCCATTTGTAGCTTTATTAATAATGATGCCATTTATACCATATATAACAGTGATGTGAACCAAGAAGGCGATGTATTGATGAACAAATTTGATGTAAAAGGAAAAAGTGAAGGCAAAATTTTGGTAAAAGCTATCAATGCTAGCTTGCTTTTAATACCTACCGATTGCAAACAAATTTCGGCTAATACGCTTTTGGCTTGCACCATTCGCGATAAACGTTTTACTTTGATGCGTATTACTTTTTAAGTTTATCTACTTTGCTTAACCTATTTAGAAACAATAATATTTTTTCGTTTGTATTTATAATTGTATTTGCAATTTTAATACGTTTACTACCTTTTTTGGTTAACGTGCCTTTTGATTTAAATATAAATGCACCTTTAGCCCAAGTTACTTTTAATTGGATTACTACCTTTGACGATTACTATTATTTTAGTGCAGTAAGTGCCACCATTTTCGTGCTATTGCAAGCTTATTTAGTTAATCACATTGTTACTAAAAACAGTATTTTAAATAAGGATAGCTTTTTGCCGGGTTTGTTTTTTGTGTTGCTAAATAGCCTTTATCCTCAGCAGTTATTTTTAAGTCCACAACTAATTGGAAATTTATTTATAATACTCATGTTTCAGCGATTGTGCAATTTATACCAATCAGAAAAACCACTTTATATTGTGCTTGACAGTGGCTTATATTTAGGTTTATCAATTCTGTTTAATTACGACACTTTGGTGTATTTGCCCTTTATTTTAATCAGTGTAGTGCTAATGACTTATTTTAACATTCGGTTTTTATTGGCATCTATTTTCGGAATATTATTACCTGTGTATTTATTAGGGGTCATTTTCTTTTTAAATGATAACTTAAACGATTTAATTTTAATTGTAAACCAAAGCTTAAAACGTGCTTATTTAAACCAAATAAATATTAATTGGATTAAGTTAATTCCTTGGCTCTTGGTTTCTATTATCGTGTTAGTTTCGGGCATATCGCTACAAGCCAATTATTTTAAAAACAAAGTAAAAAACCGAAGAATATTATTTACAATAGCTTTATTTATAGCCATTTCTATTCTTTTAGTTCTTATCGAAGATCAAAATATTATTTTTGGTATTTGCTACTTATCAGTTCCAGTTTCTATTATTACTGCCAACTATTTTTTAAGTAATAAAAGGGCTATTTTAAAAGAAACCTTATTTGCCGTTTTAATAGCATTAGCCATTACTTATCAATATTTTATTTAACCATTTTACTATGAAATATATTTTTACTTCATTCATTTTATTAAGCACCATTTTATTTTCAGTTAAGTCATTTGCTCAAAAAAATGAAGTTTTAGCTACTCAAAAAGCAATCGAAATAGTTGATTTATTTAAAACAGAACAATACGAAAAAGCATATTTGATTGGCGATGAAATATTGCAAAGACGTATAACTCCTGATAGATTGCAAAGCATTTGGGAAAGCTTGGCCACTATCAATGGCGATTTAAAAGAGGTAGGCAGCACCGCTTACTTATTTATAGACACAGCGCATATTACTACTACCAAACTAAAGTATAAAAATGGTTCTGTTGGGTTAAGATTAAGTTTTAATAATAACTGGAAACTAGTTGGCTTATTTATAGTAGATGCAGAACCAATTTATAATATTCCTGAGTATGTAAATACCTTTGGTTTTTATGAAATAAAAATTCCTTTTGGGCCAAAAGGTTTTGAAAGAGAAGCTATTTTAACTGTTCCTATTCAACAAAAAAAATATGTGTGTGTAATAATTATTGGTGGTAGTGGAGGTATAGATAAAGATGCAACCATAGGACCAAATAAAATTTATAAAGATTTTAGTTGGGGACTAGCAGCTAAAGGAATTGCTACACTTAGGTTTGATAAAAGAACCAAATACTATTTTGGTAAAATAATGGAAAACCATAAAAACGGAAACTACTATACTATTGAACAAGAGTATTTGGAAGATGTGAAAGAATTAATAAAAAAAGTAAGTAAAAAAGACGCCATAGATGCTAATAGAATTTACTTAATGGGCCATAGCCAAGGAGCAGGAATGATGCCATTATTTTTAAAACAAAACAAATTAGTAGCTGGCGCAATTATGGCAGCTGGTAATTACACTACTATACCAAATTTAATGCAATACCAGTTTGATTATTTAATGCCTTTACAAGCTTCTTCCAAGTCGGATTCAGTACTTTTTGATAACTTAAAAACTCAAGCTAAAAATGCTACCAAAAGTAATTTACCTAACACATTCCCAAATGATAGTTTACCAACCATGTATCCATTTAGTTATTGGAATTATATGAACAAAATTGATTTTATTAAATTGGCTAAAACCAATAAAAAACCAGTTTTAGTAATTCAAGGCGAACGCGATTACCAAGTTCCTTTAAGTGAATATAAATTATGGAAAGATGCCCTCATTGACCATAATAATTATATGTTCACCTCATTTACAAAATTAAACCATTTATTTATGGAGGGTGAAGGAAAATCGACACCTGCTGAATATTCTACCAGAGGCAATGTTCCCGAATACGTAATTGACGAAATTGCTAAATGGATTAAAGCACAACCTAGAAAATAATTTATCATTTTATAATTCACGTTTGGACTCCGCTCAACGTCCGCCTTTCATAATTGATAATTCATTCACGCCTTGCGTGATTATAATTTAACATTCATAATTCAAAAAATGATAACAGTATCTGTAAAAATAAACGCCTCAATGGAAAACGTTTGGAATTATTTTACCCAACCTGAACATATTGTAAATTGGAACTTCGCTAGCGATGATTGGCACTCGACTTATGCCGAAAATGACTTAACGGTAAATGGAATTTTTAAATATACTATGGCGGCTAAAGATGGTAGTTTTAGTTTTGATTTTGAGGGTACTTATACCCAAATTGAAATGTATAAAACCATAGCTTATACCATGGGCGATGGCAGAAAAGCCATTCTTCATTTTACTGAAAATGATAACGAAACCGAAGTGGTTGAACTATTTGAACCCGAAAATGAAAACCCTGAAGAAATGCAACAATTTGGTTGGCAAGCCATTTTAAACAACTTTAAAAAATACGTAGAGCAAGGTTAGATGATTCCTACCATTCAAGTTATTGAGCCTAAAAAACTAATTGGTATTAGCCAAAGCATGAGTTTAGTAAATAACAAAACTGCTTTGCTTTGGCAAACTTTTATGCCTAAACATCATCAAATAAATAAGGGAATTGACATGCAACTAATCTCATTGCAAATATATGATAATGGGTATTTTACAGCATTTAATCCTCAAACTGAATTTACTAAATGGGCTTGCAAAGAAGTGGCTGATTTTGATTTGATTCCAGACGGAATGGAAACCTTAATATTACCAGCAGGCAAGTATGCAGTTTTTAATTATAAAGGATTGCCTAGCACTGCTGCATCTTTCTTTAACTATATTTTTACCGAGTGGATTCCCAATTCAATTTATGAATTGGATAATAGGCCGTATTTTGAAATTTTAGGCGAAAAATATAGCAATATTAGTACTGATTCGGAAGAGGAAGTTTGGATTCCAATTAAGGATAAAGCCTAATAGAAACTATAATAAGTCTATATTTATATTGACTGCTATCATAAATTAGGCATAGCTTAAATAACATATTTGTTGCTTGTAATAACTAAACAAATTACACCATGACTACCAACCTAACTATAGATAAAATTAATGAAAAGTACCAAAGTTTAGGCGAAAATCCTGAAACTTATTTAAAAGGTTTATTACATGCCAAGCCTATAAATTACTGGGATTATATAGAAGTTGATACTTTACTTTCGTTACAAAAACCTCGTACTGATTTTAAAGACGAAGAAATTTTTATAATGTACCATCAGGTAACCGAATTATTTTTAAAACTGATGTTGCACGAGGTAAAACAAGTAGCCACAGAACCTGAATTAACCGAAAATTTTTTATTGAATAAATTCACGCGCATTATTCGTTATACCCAAATGTTAATTAACTCTTTCGATATAATGAAAGATGGCATGGATTACGATGATTACAATACTTTTAGAGCTACTTTAGCGCCTGCAAGTGGTTTTCAAAGTGCGCAGTTTAGGTTTATAGAACTTCATTGTACAGGCCTTGAAAATTTAATTAACGAAGCTGGAAAAGAACGTTTAAAAACCATTTCAAACCCTAGTATAACTGATTATTTTGACCATATTTATTGGAAAGATGCTGGGTTAAATAGAAAAACGGGTAATAAAACATTAACGCTTACCTTGTTTGAAGAAAAATACTTGACGCAGTTTATTGGTTTGGCCACTACCATGAAAGGCAAAACCATAGCCGATAGAATTGGTCAAATACCAAATTTATCTACTGAATTATTAACTAAACTAAAAGAGTTTGACAACTTATACAATGTGGTTTGGCCAATGACACATTTAAACACAGCAAAACATTACCTAGATAGCAAAAATGAGAACCAACAAGCCACAGGAGGTTCTGAATGGAAAAAATATTTACACCCCCATTTTCAGCAACGCAAGTTTTTTCCAAACCTTTGGACCGAAAACGAAAAGCAAAATTGGGGAGCAGAATAAAAAGAGCCATTTAAAAAAATGGCTCCTTTCATCTAAAACGAATCAATTTGCTTTAAAAATGGTGCCGAAAGTTTTGGCGGAGCTACAAAACAGTATGCTGCTGTTAGCACTTCCATTAATAATTCTTGATCAATAAATGTTAAGTTTACCAAAGTCCAACCGTGTTTTCCCCATTTGTTTGGAACAGGATAAATTATTTCTTTATCAATCATACAAAACAAAGGCTGCTCCTCGGCACTTAGCTTAACACAACACCTATTTTCTTTGGCATTATGGGTAACAAATATTTTGCTTTTTACCTTAAACGAAACCTTATCAAAATGTGGCGCCTCTTTGGTTTCTGGAAATGATAAAGGATATTGCTTAAAATCTTTATTTTGTATCATTTTAAAATACTAGTTATTGGAGCAATGTAAATAAATGCCAATTAAACGAAAAATAAAGCAAGCTAGCTGAAATTCTATTTAGCTTTTTAAACAAATATTTATTTCCTAGCTCACGTGCTTTAAGCACGTTTTGGCCTCTTTAGTTTGCTTGTACCATAATTCCTTTTTTTACATTGGTTTATTCATTTATAAATTAAATACCTTTTACTCTGCACATTGCTTTAAAACCAAAATCAAATCGTAATCAGTAAAATTTGGCATTTTTAAAAGTGCATTTTTAGCGCAATAATCTTTAATCCATTCGGCTTTTTTAGCGCTAACTCCTGTCACTTTAATAATGTATTCGATGCTTAATTTGTCGTCAATTTTTACTGATTGGTTATATATTTCAACTAATTTTAAAAGCTTTTCATTGCTTTTACCTTTATCAGAAAATTTATACCATGTTTTATAAATCAAACCCTCCACTCCTATTCCTCCATTAGAAATAAGCTTGGGTTTAGCCATTTCGCGAGCATTTTCGGCTTTTTTATTATTGTTCAATAAAGTATCGTGTTTCATTAAGTTGGCGTATGCCTTTGCTAATGAATCATTTTTATAACGGGAACTTACGTTCACATCGCGTAAAATGGTTTCTTTCCGTTTTAAAATTATTTCAAATGGTTTTACCTCAAAAAAAATGGTTTTAGCAATAATTACTGTATCTGCCTTATACGAAATTCTGGTAATTAATAAACTATCCCCAATACTGGCCTCCATTACAAAAGCACCAAATTGATTGGCCGAAAATGTTTGTTTGGTATTGATATTATAAATTATTGAAAACGAAAGCGTTTGTCCTATTTCATTTTTTACAAAACCTTTTAACTCCTTGCTTTGCTGCGCAAAAACGAAGCTAGTAAAAAAGATAAAAAGTGTAGTAAAAAATTGCTTCATGTAGGGTTTTAGGTTTTAAAAACAATAAACGAATTACGCTAAAATAAGTTACATCAAATTGATTTTTTGTTGATGAACAATTGTTTGATAATTAATTGACTGAACTAAAAATCATTTTAAAGTTACAAATAAGCAATGTACTTTCGCCCAAAATTATAGCGCTTTGTACAAATTACTACTTAAATTTCTTTTTATAATGCCGGCAGAAACTGCCCATTATTTTTCGTTAAATACCTACCAAATTCTTTGTAAAATTCCGTTTGTTCGCCAAATAGTTTCCAATATTTTTAGGATAAAAAATCCAGTTCAGTTTTTAGGTTTAAACTTTTATAATCCCATTGGTTTAGCGGCTGGTTTCGATAAAAATGCCAAGTATTTAACAGAGTTAAGCTCCCTAGGTTTTGGTTTTGTAGAAATTGGAACAGTAACTCCATTGCCACAAAGTGGCAACGATAAACCGCGTTTGTTCCGTTTGCCAAAAGACGAATGTATTATTAACCGAATGGGTTTTAATAACGATGGTTTAGAAGTGATAAAACAGCGTTTGGTTAACCGTCCTGCTGATTTAATAGTAGGCGGAAATATTGGTAAAAATAAAGTTACACCCAACGAAAATGCCAAAGACGATTACCTAAAATGTTTTATAGGTTTATACCAATTGGTTGATTATTTTGTGGTAAATGTAAGTTCGCCTAACACACCAAACTTGCGCGAATTGCAGGATAAAAAGCCACTTTCTGAAATACTTTTAGCTTTAATGGAAGAGCGTAAAAATTTTATTGCTAAAGGCAATATTCAAAAATCAATTTTGTTAAAAATAGCACCTGATTTAACCCAATCTCAGTTAGATGATGTAATAGAAATTGTTCAATCAACTGGCATTGATGGTTTGGTTGCTACCAATACTACCATTAGTCGAGATAATTTACAAACCGAAAAAACCGAAGTAGAACAAATGGGTGCAGGTGGATTAAGTGGAAAAATTTTAAGTGAAAAATCGACTGAAATTTTGGCTTATATCAAGCAAAAATCAAATAACCAAATTCCGGTAATTGGAGTTGGCGGTATTCACTCTGCTCAAACCGGACAAGAAAAAATAGATGCAGGTGCTAGTTTAATTCAAATTTACACTGGTTTTATTTATGGAGGACCAAGTTTAGTAAAACAATTGGCTAAACTAAAAACTAAATAATCATTTTTCTGACAAACAGCTAATTTCAACAAAATTGAATATCATACATTTAACAGCAGCGGCTATTCAAGCCATTAACGAATATAAAGTAAACTTACAAATTCCAGCTACTCATTATTTGCGTATTGGAATCAAACAAAAAAACTCAACTGATAAAGGTTTGATTATTGGTTTTGATGAACCAACCGACAAAGATAAAACCATTGAAATTGAAGGTGTACAAGTGGTTTATCATCCCGGTCAAGCTCTGTTTTTTGCAGGTATGCAAATTGATTTTTTAGAGCGCGATGGTAAAAAAGGTTTTGAGTTAATGGAGAAAAAGTAATATTTGTTCTCGTGAATTTAAAAAGGTATCTGTTTGCATTATTGTTGTTTATTGGCTTATTGCCAATGGCAATGGCGCAACAAACAGCTACCGATTCTACCATTATTTATAAAGTAAAACAAGGCGAAAACCTTTATAGACTTTCTTTAAAATTTAATTGTTCGGTTCAACAAATTAAGGATTGGAACAAATTAAATAATGAGGATTATGTGCAAGCTGGACAAGTGTTAAAAATTGTTATTTTACCAGTTTCAACGGTGCCTTTGGTAAATTTATTAAATAAAAATATTGCTACTGCTAAGCAAAAAAACGATTCGGTTGACTTAAAAATAAAGCATTTTATTGATTCCATAAAAATGGCAAATGCCATGCTACCCATTGATACCATTAAAAGTAAATCAATTTTACTTAAAAATAATGGCGAAAAGGAAGTTGACTTAGCCTTTGAAGGAACTAGAATCACTGAACGCGATGAGCATTATGACTCCACTGGAAAAATAACTTTAAGCGGTTATGTTTCGGCTTATTATGCCTATTATACCGATTCAGTAGGTTTAGGGAAGTACGAAAATTTTCCAACCTCAGCGCCTATTAGCAATGCATTTTCATTAAACATGTTAATGATAAGTGCCAAGTATTCATCTGCTAAGTTACGAGGTACATTTACCTTACATTATGGCGATATTCCTTCAAGCGCTTGGTCTGGCCAGTATAACTTAATTCAAGAGGCAAATATTGGTTTTAAAGTAGTAAAAGGTATTTGGTTTGATGCTGGCTTTTTTAGAACACATTTGGGTGTAGAGTCTATTCAACCTCGAGAAAATATTACCAGTTCCATTAGCACTGTAACTTATTACGAGCCTTATTATTTAAGTGGAGCTAAACTAACATTTCATTTATCATCCAAATTTAGTGTTCAGGTAAATGCCTTTAACGGCTTCAATACATTTATTGAAACCAATAAAACCAAAGCTTTTGGCATTTCGGCAGTTTATGATGCTACCGATAAGTTAAGTTTTAACTTCAACTCATTGTATTGCGATGAGTCGCCCGATAATCAATTAAGAAAGCAAGATAGATTGTATAATAATTTTTATTTTACTTATAAATCAAAACGATTTGATTTGGCTGGTGAAGTAAATTATGGAATACAAAAAAACTCTTTACTGTCTGATTCAACTTCAACAGCTGATATGTTTAGTGCATTGTTAATAGCAAGGTTGCGTTTAAATAAAAAACTAAGTATCTATAGCCGTGGAGAGTATTTTAAAGATCAAAACGAAATTTTAACTGGTCCGGTATTAAACGAGTTCCACAAACTGGTTGGCTTAAATCTTTTGGGAGTTACTGCTGGTTTGGAGGTTAAGCCTATTGCCAATTCATACTTACGTTTTGAATGGCGACAAATTCAAACGCAAGATGAAGACGAAAAAGTATTTTACTATAACCAATCTTATCATAACCAACGCAATGAATTTATAGCCGCTCTTGGTTTTTGGTTTTAATAAAATAAAATACCCGTCAAACATCTAACTAAGCTTTGGCTTAATAAGTGTTTGACGGAAGTTTTAATTATTTAGCCACAATTAAAGTTTTCATTAATTGCGAAGAACCTTGTTGAACTTGGTAGTAATAAGTTCCGTTTCTTAAACTTTCGGTATTTAAAACTACTTCATGTGTTCCTTTGCTATAATCATTTTCGGCTATGGTAAGTATTTCCCTTCCCACATTATCGAACAACCTAATTTTCACATAACCTCCACTACAAGAGAACTTAATAGTGGTTTGGGTAGTAGCTGGATTTGGATAATTTTCTAAAATACCAATTTTTGCCTCCATTAAATTACTCATACTTGTATTCCCGTTAGAAATAATATCTAGCAATGGAAAAGTTTTATTCAACAGTAATGGCCCTAATTCACTATCGCTCACATTGAACCAATATTTTAAAATACTGGCATAAATCGACCTAAAATCAACCTGCATTGGCACATTATCATTGGCAGTTACCGTACTAGGAATAATTGGGTTATTACCAGTAATGCCTGGTTTTACATTTTTACCAAATATAAATAAAGGAGCTGCCGCACCATGATCTGTTCCCAAACTGTCATTCGATTTAATTCTTCGACCAAATTCAGAAAAAGTCATTCCTAATACCCTATCCTCTATGGCTAATTTTTTTAAATCATCTTGAAATGCATTGACTGCTTGCGAAATTTTTTGCATCAAACTAGCATGAACTCCAGTTTCTTTAGCAGCAGCATCTGTTTGTCCAGCATGTGTATCAAACCCACCTAAACTCACCATATACACTTGGGTTTTTAAGCCTCCGGCAATTAACTGTGCCACTATTTTTAATTGATCGGCCAAACTATTGCTTCCTGCTGTTGGGTATAAAGTAGAAAGATTTTTGGCTTTGTCGGCTGCGGCTTTAATGGTTCCGCTGTATTGTTGAGTTTGCTGAGCTACCAATCGAACATAAGTTAATTCGTGACCGGCAGGTGTATTTGGAGCAGGATCTACTGTACCATTTACAAACTGATAGAATGAAGTTGGGTCGGTAATTGACATTCCTAAACTAGCAGCATGGCCTTGCAAGGCTGGCGAAACCAAAGCACCAATTTGAATGGCGGGCGGATCAGGATAGTTGGTATTTGGATAATTAGTTGGAAATCCTTCAAATTTATTATCTAAGTACCTGCCCATCCATCCTGTTTCTTCATTGATATTACTTTCGCTACCGGTAAGCCAAATATCTGTAGCTCTAAAATGCGAAAAATTTGGATCGGGATAACCAACACTTTGTACAATATTTACCAAACCATTATCGTACAAACCCCTTATTTCACTTAAACTAGGATGCAATCCTGTGGCTTGAGTTCCAGTTAATGCCAATACTTTATTTTGCTCAATTAATATATTTTGCCTAGCCAAAACAAGTTTACTGTATTGGTCTATGGGAATAACAGTATTTAAACCATCGTTGCCACCATTTAGCTGAATTAATACCAACACATGATCTTCAGCACCTGTTTTGCCCAAATATTGTACAATTGGATTATCGGCTAAAGCTTCAATTGGAAAACCATTAATAAATAAAGGCAATGCACTTGCCGATATTGCTTTTTGTAAAAAATCTCTTCTTTTCATAATAATGGAATAATTAAATTAATTGAAATTCGGCTAAGCCCATTAAGTATTTAAACAAACCTTGTAATCTGGTATAAACTGCTTGTTTTTTAGCAGTATCGGTTGGCGCTGAAACATAGGCATTCCATGCATCGGTCCAATAATAATCGCTTTCTTGCCCCGAAAGTAAAAAGGCTGTTTTTAATTGTGTTTTGGTAGCAACCGAAACATCAATAGCATAAAGCAAACTAATTATTTGATTGATTAATTCGTTTGGATTTTCTGGTGTGTTAAATTGACTAACAAAAGCAATTGGATCAATGATTAACTTAAAGCCTTGCCTATTTATTCCAGTATAAATTAAACCATCGCAAATTTGATTTCGTTTAGGAAGCGAATCGGAGTTTATCCAAAGTTCGTAATATTGTGGCGATTGCCAATAAGCAGCCCAACCTGCTACATTTGGCGCATCACCAATATCTTGGCCTAGCGCCATTCCTATTTGCTGAATATAACCTAAATGCGAATATGTTTGAGTAATATTGGTAGGACTAGGTAATTGTATATTAAATGTACGAGTCAATCCAACCAAATGATCGGTTGGTGATTTAATAACACAACCTCTATTTAAGGAATCGTAAAAATGTTCACTTTTTAGCAAAGTATCCATTACCGTTTTTATGTTATAACCACTGTTTCTAAAAATGGTGGCCAAAGGCACTATTACGTTTGTTTCCACATTTTCGTCAATAACGTAATAAACAAAAAAACGGTAAATTTTACGACAAATATATTTAGCTACTTCTTCATGATTAAAAATCATGGTAATTAAATCATCTAACTCGGTAGCGCCCGCATTTCCTGTCTTTCCAGTAATAACTGTGTTATTGTAAAAAGCTGAAAACTGTTTATTAGTGGTATCGTGTTTGGTTGAATCAAAAAAGGAAGTATAACCTGTTCTATTATTGCGCCAGCCAGTCATTATTCTAGCAGCAGCTTTTACATCTTCTTCGGTATAGTGATTGGGTAAATCTTTACCTACTGTAAAAAGTTCTTGTAATTCACGCCCAAAATTTTCATCTGGAGCAGTTTTAGTATTTTTTTCTCCATTTAAATATACCAACATGGCACAATCGGTGGAAACCAAACGAGTTAGGTTTTTAAAATTTCCTAAACAGTTTTGGCGTAACATTTTATTATGGTCGTAGGTAAACCTAGCCAATTGAATAATGCTACTTTCTGTGGCAAAATGATGGTGCCAAAATAAAGTCATTTTTTCCCTAATGGTTCTTTCTTGGTTTATCATTAAGCCCATCCACCAAGCTTTAAAAGAAGCCCTACGTACACCACTTAGTAATCCATTTTCAGTGGCATTTACCCATGTTTGCCCCAAAGGAACATTTGCATCTGGAAAGTTTACATTAGCACTATAATTATTTAATGGAGGTTCAGGATCGGTGGCTGAAAAATTCAATAAAGCATCAACCGACTGATTCATGGTTTTGGTTTTAAAAAAATCAATATCAGCCTTCGATACACCAAACAATACCCTTCGGCACAAATGTTTTATTTCCGTTTCTGTCCAAGGGCCTTGGTATGGGCTTATGCCTGTGCTGGTTTTCCTTAAAGTTTTAGGAACATCTTTGTTAGAAGGATCCTTGTAAGGATAAACAGGTATCTCTTTTTCAGTAAGGGCTTCGGTAGCCAAATTTTGAAAAAATTGCTTTCGGTTTAGTGATGCCATAAAGTTTGGTGTTATTTTTTAAAATAAAATGTGTGACAGTAAAATACTAAAAAGGTTTAATTGAATATTGGTAAAATTATTCAATAATAATTTTTTGCTGGAATTGACTGTATTCGTGATTGATTTTAATTAAATAAATTCCTTTTGCCAATATTCCAGTATTCAATGCGTTATTATTTAAACCTGGCAATAATTCAAATTCTTGATTTAGTACCAACTTACCTTGCACATCAAATAATTGAGCAGTAAAATTAGAGGCATTGTTATTCCAAAAGGCAATGTTTAAAAAATTACCACTAACCGGATTTGGATATACTTGATAATTGTTACCACTAGCCGATATACTATTTTTTACACTAACACCACCTTCTACCGATAGTGAGTAATTATCAATGGTATCATAAATGGTTTGGGTTAAGCTTAACGCAGTAGCCCTAATTTTTACAATAATTTGCAAAGGAAAGTTTCCTTTTTGAGTTGGTGTTCCTTTAAAATTTCCACATCCATTTGTTCCACCTTTAATGGTGCAATTGGAAGTATTGCAATTAAAAGTCATTCCATTTGGTATGCCATTTATTTTAAAAATAGTAAACGAATCGATGGTAGCATTTACTGCACCAAGCACGGGAACTGTTACGGTAGTGTCTCTGGTAATATAAAATTGAATTACCTGATTGTAAACCTGACCAACCTTACCGGCAGGTAAACTTAAAGGATAAACTCCAGTAGTAGTAATACTTGGATCTGGGGTACATTGAGCGGTAAGGTTACTATAACTAGCTAAACCTAAAACCACTAAAATCATTATTTTGTAAATATTTTTTTCCATATTCAAATATATACAAAATGTTGACTTACAAAATTTTTGATGAAAAAAATTGTGAAAGGCATCAAAAAAAATAAATTTAAATACAAGTAATAAAGGTTAAAGGCAACGATTACTTTAGCTTATTTGATAATACCATTCAATAACTATATTTGCTTAGAAAAATAAATTTATGTTGCCAAATAACAATTCATTTCCTGAAATAATTGAAGCGCCTGAGGCTGATTATTTATACATAAAACCATCAAACATATTAAACGCTGGCAATGGATTGTTTACAGCCATTAATATTTACAAAAACGAAATAATTGCCATTTATGATGGTGAAATAATTAATCAGAAAGAATTGGCAAAAAGAACACTGAATAAAGAAAACAAATACATGATGAATTTGCCAAATGGCAGTGTATTTGACACTCAAAACCTAGCAGGATTTGCCAAATTTGCAAACGATGCCAATGGCACATTACCAGCCACCTTTAAGAACAATGCTTATATTACATTAAACCCCAAAAATCAAGTATGTTTGGTGGCTTTAAAAAACATAAAATCAAACCAAGAGATATTGTGCGATTATGGCAAAAACTATTGGAATAACCTGCAAATAGAGGAAGCTTTGAAACAACCATAACTAGTAATAAAAAGAACAATAGATAACCACTTTTAAATTCAAATTATTTAAACCTCATGAAGTTTTTCCTGTTAATAATTTTTACTTTATTATTTAGTAATTACATGCAAGCACAGCATGGTTATTTGGGAGTTAAAGCTGGCCTTGGGCTTAATAACATAACTTATAAAAACACTTTAAAAACCACCAACTATAATCCAACCTTTAATGCTGCCATTACCTTTGAAAAATTATTTAAAAATAAGTACTTTCTAGGAGTAGACTTCATGTATCAAACTTTAGGATTTATTGAACCATTTTCAATTATCAATAATTTTGGCAAAACCACAGGCGAAACAGGCGAGATAATTTATAATTTTAGGTATATAAATTTGCCACTTTCTGCTGGAATTTATCAGGGTACCAAATGGAAAAAAATAATTTCAATAGCAATTATTCCTGGCATATTAATGAATGCCAAAACCACAGTACCCGCCTATAAATCCAATGGAAAACAAAAAGTAGCACAAAGTTTTGATGTAAGTAATCAGCCTAATCAATTTGATTTCTCAGGACAAATAAACTTTGGTATTGGCCGAAATATAAATACAAAAACATTCATCTATAGCTTAGCCGGATTCCAAAGAAGTTTTACTACCTTAAGTAATGATGACTACTTTTTAGATGCCGACTTAAAACACTTTTCTTTTAGCATAGCTATTGGATTTAAGTACGTTTGCTATTAAGTAAAATAATATTCGATGATTGAGGATTAAAACGGGAAATAAACGGTTAATCCATAAACCCAATTTTTATTACTATCATATATAAAATCAAATGAATAATTAAGGAGTTTTGTTTGCTGTAGTATCCCAAATTTAAAAGCGTTGTCAAAGGTTTTGATGTCATTACTTTTCATTATTCCTAATTGCAATCCAATATAGTTTGCATCACCTCTATCATTTAAATTTACTAAGCCTTTTAATGCATAAGAATTTACCAACGAAACTCCTTTCACATCTCCATTAACAGTATTTACAAATGGAAACGCATTATAACCTATACCTAATTTATATTGACCAACAGAATATTTGTTAGACAAATAAAGCAACATATCAACACCTGCTACAGGAGCTATGGTATTGCCAATAAGTCCTAAGCCAAGTGCACCATTAATAAAAATGGCATCATGTCGGCCCAGGGTTTTGTTGGTAACTTTATAGCCATTTTCGGTAGCCAATTCTAGTTTAAAAGTTCGTTTAAAATCTTTTTTAGCATTGGTGTTTACAAAGTTAATGGCACTTTCTATATTGGTATTTTCAAGCTGTGTTTTTAACTGCTTGGCATCGGCCAAATATATTTGAATTTGATACTCATTTTTTAAATCGAATAAATGGTATTCGTATTTAGGTAAATCAAGCTGCAAACGCTTTAGTTCATAAGCCACATTCACTGCATTTTCAGATAAATCTACATTTTCGGCTTTCAACCTACGCTTACCATTATTGGTTACAAAATAATAAACTTTAGTAGCTTCGGCATTTAAAGTATTATTGGCCTGAGCCACCAAAATATCAGTTAAAAACAAGGTTTTAATAGAGTCAACTTGCTTGTATTTATGCAGGTCTTTGAGGTTTCCACCAATAATTAAAATTTTGTCGTTGCCGCTCAGTTTAATAACTAAAGTGTCCGAAGGAGAATCATCTGAATAAAGTAAATCTACTTGTGTTACACCTTCTTTTTGTGCAAATAATGAATTGGTGCAGGCCATAACAAGCCCGCAAGCTAATAGCAATAATTTTTTCATAATAATAAATTGGTTGATGGTTTTTAATTAATTTGTTTGGTAAAACCAAAGCTCGAATTATCGGCTGTGGTTCCAGTTAACGTTTTGTTGGACAATATTGTTCCTATTTTAAATTTAAAGTTTTGAATATTGGCTACCTTCATTTCTAAAGGTTTGGTAATAATTGTTTCACCAAAATCAATTTCGGTAAATCGCTTTTGTTTTTTAACCGTTTCTACTACCCTATTTTCTGTAATAGAAACTGGAACTGAAAAAGTATCAATTACTTCATTTTTTAAAACTAATAATGGAGTCTGCTCCGCAATTATTTTAGTTGATTTCACCTTAGTATATATTGGTTGCTTTGGGCTAATTGCTTTGGCATTTATTTTTATACCTGTTTCTTTATCTACTTGTGTTAAATTTTCTTTTTTAAAATTTGGTTTAACTTGAGCAACTACAGGCTTTTTAACACCATTAGATTGAATTACTTTTATACCATACATGCCAATTCCACCAAATAGCAAAAGTACAGCAGTCGCAGCCCCAATGCGGTTAAACCAAAATAGGAATGGTTTGGGCTTATTGGGTTGTAAACCTGCTTCTAACAGCTCCCATTTGCTTTCCAAATTAGGTTCATAATTTGGCGGCAGGCTGTTTATTGAATCTATTTTTTGCTTAATAATATTATGCATTTCCATAACCGTATAGTTTTGGGTTAATTAAATTTTTTAGTTTGGCTTTGGCTTTAGCCAATTGTGTTTTACTAGTGCTTTCGGTAATGCCAAGCGTTTGCGCTATTTCTTGATGGCTATAACCTTCTATTATATGCATGTTCAGCACCGTTCGGTAGCCAATGGGTAATTTTAAAATAGCATCAAATAAATATTGAGCATCCATTTGTTTTATAAAATCATCGTCAAAACCAATATCTGGCGCAGTATCAATACTTACTAGGCTAAAATTATTTTGCTTGCGCAATGCCATCAGCGCTTCGTTAACCATAATGCGTTTGAGCCAATACATAAAGCTATTATCGTTTTGGTAATCAAATTTTTCAATTTGCTGAAAAGCTTTTAAAAACCCTTTCATTACACAATCTTCGGCTTCATCTATTTGTATAACATACCGCTGACAAACACGAAACATAGTTCCAAAGCATTTTTCAAAAACCAGCTTTTGTGTGGCTTTGTCTCCTTGCCTTAAAAGTTTAATATGTGCCTTGGTTACTTGCATTTAGTATTTGTAATTATTGCTATAATGCAACACTATACGTAAAAGTTGTCCAAAGGTTATTTATTATTTTAAATAACTGATATACAGCAAATAAAAATTTGCTTTTGGTCTGTGTTTTCACCGACCAATTGAACTGATAGGTTGGCGAAACACCAACCACAGGCAAATTATGGATGTCTTGGTTTTTTCGTTTCGTCTAAAAAATTGTATGTCACTGTACAGCAAATTATTCGTTTTTATACCTTGTTTCAAAATGTTGATATGATTTAGCCTTTTTAAAGCAACTATTTTTTTAGCAAAAATTACCAAAACAGCCTATTAATTTTTGCATTTTATACAAAACACCTTTTAACAATTTGCATTTTTTACTTTTTATACTTTTTACTTTTCCATAAATCAAATGTCTTTTTGCGATTCTTGCAAAATTTTTGTGGCTGCTCCCAAAAACCAATAATTAAAAACCATTTATTGTAACCAGTTTTGTAAAACGATTAAGCAATAAAATAATTGTATTACCAACTTAAATAATAAAATTGATGTTACTAGCTTACCGATTAAGAAAAATTAGAGAGTCCAAAAAATTGACACAAGAAGATGCTGCCTTCAACTGCGGAATAAGTCCATCGGCTTACGGGCAAATAGAACGAAATGCCCATAAATCAACTTTTGAAACGCTGATAAAAATAGCCAATGCATTAGAGGTATCAATACCATTTTTGGTTGATGTGAATAGTCAATATTTCACAGATAAACACAAGTTATAGCTTGTTTTATAGAAAACACTAAAATAATATTGTTGTATAAATCTAATTATAAAAAAAATGACACAATGCCTTTAGCAAATAGAATTAAAAATATAAGAGAAGCAAAGAATTTAACCCAAGAAGAAGTGCTAATAAAATAGAAATTAGTGCATCAGCTTACGGACAAAAAGAAAGAAATTCGAACAAAATAACTTACGAAAACTTAACGAAAATAGCCAAAGCTTTGGAGGTATCCATCCTGTTTTTGTTGGATATTTCAGCCGTTGCAGGCGTCCTCTCCTGCAATATGAGATTTTGGCGAGGTCACCAACATCGACTATTGCAAACAAAAAAGGCGGAACCGAAAAGACAACGAATAAAACTAACAAAAAACTAAAAACAATTTAGAAAACTAAAATTATGAAAACAACAATTACAAAAACAATCATTGCCAGTGTAATGGCATTATTCACTTTTAATGCATTTGCACAAAAGAATTTTTATTTAAAATTAAATGGGGCGTATAATTTAGGTACAACAGCTACATTAAATGGCCTTAGTAATCAAACTCAAAGCGGAACAGTTACAACCAACGAAATAGTAGAACTAGCTTTTGGAAAAGGAATCAACTTTGGTGGCGCTGTAGGATATATGTTTAACAAAAACATAGGTACAGAGTTGAACATTTCCTATTTATTAGGAGGTACTACAACAGCTAAAAACTCAAGTAATTCTTCCACCTCCAGCAATTCAATTAATCTTGATTATTCATCTACTATGTTAAGTTTTATTCCCTCAATAGTTATTACCCCTGGTTTTGAAAAAATAAATCCCTATGCAAGGTTCGGTTTAATTATAGGCGTACCAACAGTTACGGGTAAACTTTCAAATTCAAATACTTTTAATGGTGAAACTAATACTACCAATCAAACAACTATATTTAATGGTAGCTTAGCATTTGGTTCACAAAGTGCCTTTGGTATTGATTATAAAATAAATGATAAATTTTCACTGTTCGGAGAGTTAAATTTCACCAGTTTAACTTATACGCCAACAAAGGGAGAAATAACGGAAAGCAAACTGAATGGAGTTGATAATTTAGCTACCTTAAACACAAGAGATAAAAAAATTGAATATGTAGATATAATTAGTCAAGATATAAATGTTGCCCCTGACCCAAACGCTCCGCAAAAAGCTATAAAACCAAGTTTACCATTTAGTAGTGTTGGAATTAATGTAGGGGTAGTTTATCATTTTTAAAGTTTATCCAATTCAGGTCTACTCGTTTTCCCAGCTAGTGCGATTTTGCAAATCGCACTTCAAATTGCCTATGGTCGGTGTTTTCACCGACCAATTTAACGAGTTGGTTGGTGAAAATACTAACCTCAAGCAAATAACGATGGTAAAAATGGATTACAAATCCTTATAATAAACGATTCGGATTGTAAATCCGAATCAGCGGCCTAGAACTTCACAGTTATTTAGTAACTTTTGTATAGTTTTTATATATTGTTCCAAAATTTTATAACTATGACTCCAAAAACAATACACGATTGGTTAAACGAATATGGCGAAAGCCACCAAAACCCAACCAATAAATTAATTCATTGGGTATGCGTGCCAAGTATTTTCTTTAGCATTGTATGCTTGTTTTCGTTGGTTTCTGTGGCCGGAATATTGAACTTAGCCGGTGTACTCATGATTTTTGCAACTGTATTTTATGCGCGCCTTTCACCAAAAATAGCAATTGGCTTATTGTTGTTTTATATCG
The DNA here is from genome assembly GCA_041730515.1 of Methylacidiphilales bacterium. Taxonomy (GTDB): domain Bacteria; phylum Bacteroidota; class Bacteroidia; order UKL13-3; family UKL13-3; genus JAAFJM01. The sequence continues at coordinate 24,253 of JBGSBN010000023.1, forward strand.
TTTGTTTTATGGGAGCCATTGCTTTAAGTAATTTGCCTTTGGCACTTTGGAAAACAGCTTTAATTATTTTTGTATTAGCTTGGTTAGGCCAATTTTACGGACATAAAATTGAAGGTAAAAAACCTTCGTTTATAAAAGATTTGCAGTTTTTATTGATTGGACCAGCTTGGCTTTTGGGCTTTATTTACCAAAGATTTGGAATAAAGTATTAGTAACTCATTTGTAGTATTAATTACCTTCCTTTTATACTCCAAGTAAAGGTAAATTCAGCTACTAATTCACCTTTTTCGTTAGTTGCTTTGGTTTCGCAATCAATTGTTTTTGCAGTTTTATTTGCCATGCAATCTTTTACTACCGATTCAATCAATTTGCCATCATTACAAGTAAAAGTTATTTTGCCCAAACCAGTTTTAACAAACTTGCCTTTGCATGATACTACATACATGGATATTCCTGGCTTTTGGCCATAGGCATACATCATTACCAATAATCCAGAACAAAGCTCTGCGGCCATCCCCATTACCGCCCAATACATGGTGTTAAACGGATTTTTATTAAGCCATTTATACTTAACTAAAACTGCGCAAGTTTCGTAATCAACCTGAACCAATTTTACACCAGTAATTGCTGCCAACGGCAACTTAAACCAAAGGAATAATTTTAAATAATATGGTTTACTTAACTTCTTAAAAAAAAAATCGACTGTATTGCTCATCATTACAATTGTTCAAAATTTTCGTCCTTTGGCACTTTGCTAAAAGCCTCAATCAAATCGTTAGTTAATCCAGTAAGTTTCCTTTTTTCGGTATCTATCCAAGCTCCATCTACATTTATAATTGCAGCTTTTACGCCATCATTTCTAAATATTTCTTGCTTAAAAGACCACCTAGAACCATCAGTATTTAATTTGGTCAACACACAAGTGATGTAAATGCTATCGTTTGGCCTTAATTCCTTTAAATAAATTAGCTCTTCCCTAAACAAAATAGGTCCAATTTTATATTTAATAAAAACATCGGAATTAAATCCTAGTGTTTCTAAAATTTCGATACGTGCTTGCGCAGCAAAATCAGCATACGCGGAATGTCGTAAATGCATATTTGCATCAACTTGACTCCACATTATTTTAGCTTTATAAATAAACTTATCCATATTAAAATAAGCTGTTTACCAAATCAATGTATTTTCGAGAAGCTTCTTCTTTACTTAAGCCTGAAATTGCATTCCAAGCATTGTATTTGGCCATCGCCACAAAATCGAACATGGGAGGTTTTTCCATGGTGATATCGCCTTCGGTAGCTTGCTTGTATAAAGCATATAGGTTTAACAATACATCATTTGATGGTCGTTCGCTCAAAGTTTTTACCTTGGCTGCTGCTGCTAATAATTCTTCGTTCATAATTTTGCTTCTAAAGCTAGCTTTAAAATTTTGTTTAAATTAAATAATTTTGTTTAATAAATTTTACAAGTGGCAAGTGGCCAAAAGCTAGAAGCCATTCACCACTTGCAAGCTGCCTATTTAATAGCAATATTTATTT
>JBGSBN010000024.1:0-25761 GCA_041730515.1 Methylacidiphilales bacterium
CTCGAACCCCCACGTCTCTCAACACCAGATCCTAAGTCTGGCGCGGCTACCAATTACGCCACATCCGCTAAAAGGACTGCAAATGTAGAAAATGTGACTTAAAATGCAATACTTATTTTTTTTGTTTTTATGATATTAGTTCAATTTTAACTGTTTAGTTCCTAAAATTTTACCATTTATTTAACTAAAACAAGCATTACCAACATTAATATTGCTAAGCAAAATTGGCATTTAATAAGCGTTTGCATTACTTTTACACCATACAATAAAAAAGACGTGCACAGCAAACATCCATTTATTCACCAATTAGGAATTGCCTTAAAAAATAACCTGAAAGATTATTTATTTTTTGATGCCTTTAGCGTTAATAAAAACGAATTGGTGTTGGTATTTAATAATATAGATAAATGGTTAAGTATGAAACTCATCATTGAAGCACGTACTTTTTTTATCCAATTTTACGATTACCCAATTGAACGTAAAGGTTCTACTTACGTTTTATTTAATGAGCTAAAAAACAGCCCATTTATTGATTTAAAAGTGCACGAAAATGAACGCTCATTTAGACTCGTTTTTAAAAATAATTTAAACCTAGTTTTTAAACTTTATGGTTCATTAGCCAATGTACTTTTGTTTGATGATGAAAACCTTATTTCGCTTTTTAGGTCGCAAATAGAAAGTGATAAACATTTGTTATTGAGTAATTTTACTAAACTAGAAAGTGCTGAATTTCAAAATATTGCACCAACTCGTTTTTATGTTTACGAGAACGAAAAACAATTTCCTGTTTTAAATATTGAACCCAATATATCAGGTGAGAACAAAGAATATGATTCTGTTTTTGAAGCCTTTAATGAATTTACTAGGCAATATTTAGGCAAATATTTTTTTACACAAAAAAAAGAAAAACTCCTTCAGCAAAGCCAAGGTGAACTGAAACGTTGGAGACCCATTGCTGAAAATGCCTCGAACGCACTCGAATTTTTAAAGAATAATGCCCGAAACGAAGAAATTGGTCATATCATAATGGCGAATTTACATTTAATGAAAAAAGGCGAGGAAACTTTAGAAACCACCGATTTTTATACCAATCTATCAATTAGCATTAAACTAAAAGCCAATTTAAATCCGCAGGAAAACGCTCAGTATTATTACAAAAAAGCGCGTAATCAAAAAAACGAAGAACAATTATTGGCCAGTAAAATAGAGCAAGCCAAACAAAAAATTGCCATCAATGAAGAAAAGTTGGCCATTGTTCTAGCAGCTCAAACCATTCGCGATTTAAAGCAATTTGATTTGCCAATAGGCAAACAAAAAAAGCAGGAAGAACAACGCGAAACTTACCGCACTTTTATGAAAAATGGTTGGAAAATTTTAGTTGGAAAAAGTGCAAGTAATAATGATGAACTGACTTTAAAAGTGGCTCAAAAAAATGATTTGTGGTTGCATGCCAAAGGAGTAAGTGGCAGCCATGTGGTTATAAAAAATCAAAATAATAAACCATTTCCAAACGAGGTAATTCATTATGCAGCGCAATTAGCTGCTTATTACAGCAAATCGAAGGGAAGTGCTATGGTTCCAGTAATATTTACGCCTAAAAAGTTTGTTCGTAAACCTAAAGGTGCTGATCCGGGACAGGTTTTTGTAGAAAAGGAAGAGTTAATTTTAGTAGAACCAAAAATTAGTTAATTGCTATAAATAATACTCACTTGTTAAGTTTTTATAGGCTACGGTTTGGGTATTGTCTTCATTGTAAATAATAAATGCTGTTTCAGTTTCTGCTACATTTTGGTTTATAAAACTCATAATAACTCTATTGCTTGGCTTACTTGGTTTAGGTTTTATAAAAATAGACTCATTACAAAACAATCCTTTTTGTAAGGCCAATTTTTTAAAAATAACACCTTCGTTAATTGGTAAAATAAGTTTGAAAACACCTTGTTGACTCATCATTTTTTGAACACAATCAATGAGTTCTTCAAAAGTTAAATCGTTATCATGTCTTGCTTTGGCCCGCTGCAAATCAGCTATAGAATAATTGCTTTTGCTAATAAAATAAGGCGGATTGGTTATGATTAAATCGTATTGCTTATTGGCAACAAATTGTTGTAAAGCTATTAAATGAGGTTTTATTTGATTGCTAAATTTTGATGTGCTAAAATTATTGCCTGCTTGTATAAAAGCCAACTCATCTATTTCAATGGCATCAAACTGAATGGCTGGATTTTTTTGTGCCAACATCAAAGCTAAAATACCTGTTCCTGTACCAATATCTAAAGCATTCTTCATATTGTTTACCGATGTAAGCGCAGCCAACAGAACACTGTCGGTCCCTACTTTCATGGCGCAATTATCTTGCTCAATTAAAAACTGCTTGAACTGAAAATAGTTATTTGCCATTATTAAAAAGTTTTTCCAATTACCAGTGTTTTTTTGATGGCATTGCTGCTGCCATCGGTATTGAAGTACGTAAAGTAAACTACATAAATTCCAACAGGCAAGGCACTGTTTTTTTCGCTTAAACCATTCCAAGTTAAGCTGCCTTCGGTGCCCAAAGGCAAGTAATTTAAAAGCGTTTTTACCAAAACACCTGAGCTGTTGAATATTTGTAAAGTGCCAGTGTAATTGTTTTTATCAAACTTATAAGTAAAAGTTACTAGATCGTTGGTGCCATCGTTATTAGGGGTAAAAACTTCTGGTTCTATGCTGAGTGTTTGGTTTTTTATTTCAAAGTTTAAGTACTGCGAATTTTTGAAAGTTGGAGTAGCAAAACCACTTGTACTAGCAGCCGATGTCCAGTTGTTATTATTGTTAGTTGGTTTGTTAAAATCAATTCGCTCCAAGCTTACTCCTTCCTTGTTATCAATTAAAGTAAAGTGCATTTTTTCGGTGTAAGCCAATTCATCAAAAACAGTTTCAGGTTTGGCAAATAAAACACAAGTTCCTTCATCATCGTTTAAACTTGGCAAAGATTTAATTTCAATGATATTTTTAGGATTAAACACTGTGTATTGACTTTTTAAAATATCAGCATCTGTTGTTATGGCATAATAATTTTTTGGTAAAAGCATGTAACCATTTGGAGCTAATGCATAAAAATTATCAATTTGTGCAGCCTCATTTCTATTGCCAATCCAAAGGTTTTTTATATCAATATAATCATTGGTTTTATTGTAAATTTCTACAAAGTCAACTCCATTTGGACGAGGGTTGAATAAAATTTCGTTGACCGCTACATCATTACTATCAGCAGGTTTGCACAAACCAAATTCCAACTCGTTTTTAACTTCTATTGGGTTGCTTGCGCAATCTTGAGCTGAATCTATTTTGATATTATAAACAGTATTGACTTTGATGCTATCAGTAAATGATATTTGAAGCTCAGTTAAAAAATCATCGTTAAAACTGAAAGTATAATTACCGTTTATTGGAGGTGAAAAATTCAAGCTGTTTTGTTTGCAAATACTGGTACTATCGAGTGTTTTGTTAAAATATAAAACCACATGATTGGCATCAATTGGATAAATGCGAGTAAGCTGCGGTTTTTCTGTTTCTAAATTATTACCAGCTACTGAATTTTTAAAACCAATGGTTCCTCCAATTGCATTTTTACTGGCAGTCCAATTACTTGCTAATCCACATGGATTTTTGGTATCAATCATTTCTAAACTCCAACCTCCACTGGCTTTAACCGGATTATTGTACCAACTATTTTTATAACCAATTTGATGGATAATTAGATTGTTTTCGTTTAATAAAATCACTTCATCATCGGCACTCAAACTTGGAAATGTAGCAACATCAATTATGTTTTTAAGCGCAGCAAATGCAAACAATTTACTGTCATCGCAAATTGCTATAAAACTATCAGGATAAAGGCGAATATTACCAATTGTGGCTATACTTGAACCGCTTTTTATTTTAAAATTATTTAGTAAAATAATATTCTTTGAGCGGTTGTAAAGCTCAATATATTCAGCATTTGGTAAACTTACTCCCGCAATTGGATTAGCCGAAATTTCAGTAATAATAATATCGTTTTGTTTTGCTGCCGCAATGGGAATAAAAGTAAAATTGATTGTTGTATTATTAATTATTTTATTCAATGAACAGTCAAATGCATTGTTTATTTGAATATTATAATTTTGATTATACAATAACGGTTGACTCAGTGTAAAATAAACAGAATCGAATTTAGTACCTTTGATCGTTTTACTCAAAACAGGAGCACCATTAACAGTTAAAACCAAACTTTGCATGGCAACGGAATCCATTTTTTCATTGAAAACAATTACTGCATTTAAGCTATCATTATAAAACCAATTTTTTATCTGAGGTGCTGTTAAATCGGGCAATGTGCTACTGAAAAAATTGGCTTTGCCAGGCGTTCCTCCGACTGGACTTTCGGAAGCTAACCAATTATCAACTCCTTTGCATAAAGTGTAAGGATTAATTAATTCTAAACTCCAACCTCCTGCACTTTTAATAGAAGAATTATACCAACTTAAATCGTAATCAATTTTATCAATGATGTTATTTTGTTTATCTAAAATTTGTACTCTATCACCATCATTATTTAAACCAGGCAAAAATGGAATAGCCAAGGTTTTACCATAACTTTTAAACAAAGGTTCATTGGTAGGATTGATGATAACTAAATACTCAAGTGGCTGTATGGTATAATTAGGCAATATTGCACTTGAACTATTATCGGTTATTTTCCAACCACCAATATTGATTGGGTAATTGGTTCTATTAAATAACTCAACAAACTCAGCATCGGGCAAGCCATTGCTTGGCGATGGGTCTGGCATCATTTCATTGATAACCACATCACCAATTGTAGATTTATAAAATGTAAACCTTAAGGTAGAATCGTTCATTTTATTGCCAACAACATCTTCCATATTTTTTACCAACAGCGCATAACTATTGGTAGAAATAAAACTGGCTTCAAATTGGAGTAGCACACTTTTTAGGTCTTGACCAACTTCGGCTTTTATCAAATTTGGGAAAATATTATCGAGTTCATAATTTTGTAATTGCAGAGCAACTGAACTATTAACCTGCTCCGAAAAATTCAATTTAATGATGCTATCGTTAATTATTTCAAAAGTTTGAATTTGAGGAGGCGTAATATCTACAATTGGTGCACCAATGTAAACATCATCAAGGTAAAAATTAGTGATATTTCCACTGGTAAATTTGGCAAAAAATCCACTGTAGGCTGTTGTTTTAAAAGTAGTATCAATCACACTTCCCTCTAGCTGAAAATTGCCAAATGCTGTGGTATCGCTGTATAAAAACCAGTTACCTGCTAAATCACGATTTACTTTTATGTTTAAAATATTATTGCTTTTGGCTATGGTTGCTGGTCTGCCTGCAATAATCCGTGTACGTTTTGAACCTTCTTGTTTGTATAAACTAATCGTATCGGTATTGCCGGTGCTACCACCAAATTGAACATAATAACCATTTAAGTTTCCTTTCAAATCTATTTGATCAGAGGCTAAATAATACCTGCAAAAATTTTGAGCACTTGGGCTTAAATTAAACCTTATCCAAAACCGCCATTCAATATTGTTTAAATTGCCATTTTGGGTTACTAAACTTATGTCTTTGGCGGTGCCTGGCGTACCTTTGCTTTGCAATTGCATGGCAGTATTAATTTGCCAAAGGCTGTCATCGCCAGTCCAAATTGGATTTTCAGCAAAATTTCCGTCCGCAAAATCATCTACCACTTGGGCATGAATAACAAAACAACAGCAAGAAAACGCAATGAGAAAAAAGGTTCTTAACATAAAATTACTCCTTTAGCCAAATACAAATGCCATTAGCCTTAATTGGATTACCAATTAATGTTTTTTGGGTAATGCCATTTAAATTTATTTCGTTGCTATTGCCTATTAACTTCCAACGGCCTTTTAAGTTCATTTTATTGGTATCAAAGCTGTTTGGTTTATTGTCGTTATTTATTAAAATAAGAATTTTATTATCAATCATATATCCAAGCATTGCTTTGTTATCTGGCACAATAAATTGAACAAAATTCTTTTCTAAAATAGGTTTTTTATTATCAGGTAAAATGCTGGTAAGCGATGGTTCAGCATTGATTAATGGTTGTAAAATTTTAGTTCTTAAAGCCATTAAACCTTGCCAATAAGCATGCATGTTTTTAAAATTGCTATTGGTATATGGTTCAATTGGCAGTTTAGGGTTTTGAGGTGTTTTAGTTTTACCTATATTTTCCCAAATAAATTGGTTGGCTTTGCGCACATTATAAGTGTCGCGTTTACCATGAAAGTATAGTTTTCCACTAGGTATTTCTTTTATAATTTCCATTAATGGAGCCAATCCTTTGCTGCGCATAAACTCACTTCCACCATGCAATACAATTGGGCCAGGAGTGGTAAATAACAAGGCCGCAGCTATTTTATAATTAGCTTCATCTACTCCAAAACGTCCATCAAAATTAGCAGTTGCAAATTGATCGGCTAGTGCATAATTATCGTGTATATCTAAGTAATTTATACCGCTATTAATATTTTTTTGCGAAGCAAACGAACAACTTAAAGCTTTAATTACATTCTCTCTTTCTTCTAAGTTTCCACCTGCCCAACCTCTGTGTTTTAGTTTATCTGTCAATTCAAAAACAGGACCTTTATAGGCATTTCTAGTATCATCGTTAAAGTAACAAATAGGTGCTGAATCTTTGTACCAATGCCAATTGGGGTTTTTATTATACTCAGGATCGTTGCTATCAATCCAAGGTTCGCCATATATAATTATATCTTTAGGCAAGGCAGCCTTAAGTGCTAGTAAAGTTTCTTTATCAGTTTGGCCGGCTAGGTCAATTCTAAATCCATCTACACCAAATTCTTCGATAAAATGTTTGCATTGATCTATAATCCATTTTTGCACCATATAGCGGTTTTCACTTTTGGTTTCGTTGCCATATTCGCCAATGTGTTCCAAGTTTTTGGTACGGTAATAATACTGTTTATCAAAGGCATTAAAGTGAAACAAATAATTGCGTCCATCCATGTTTTCGGCTGTATGATTAAATACAAAATCAACAATTACAGCCATGTTTTTATCATGAAATTTTTGAACTACATCTCTGAACTGAATGCGTTCTTGGCCTGGTTCTGTCTCCTTTTGGCGATAGCGAGTTTCAATGGCAAAACTATGCGAAGTGCGGTAACCCCAATCGTAATTTTCGGTAACTACTCCTTGTTCAATCATGTATTTATCTTTACTAAACGCTTTTTTCCATTCATCTTTTGGCCAATGCAGCAATTCTTGTACAGGCATTAAATGAACCGTATTTATTCCTAAATTTACCAAATGGTCAAAACCAATTGGAAATCCTTTAGAGTTAGTTAAACCTTCTTCGGCCATTCCTGCAATTGTACCTTTTTTACTTTCATCAATGGGCAATAAGTCGGTAAAATCTTGCACATGAACTTCGTAAGCAATTACTTCTTCCATTTTTGGTATTCCATTCTTTAATGGTGTAGCCGGAACAGTTTTAGGAGCTACCATGCAGGCCCCAAAACTATCATCGCTTACGCGGGCATAAGGATCACTGATGTGTACAGGATGAGTTTCGAAAAACAAATTGCCAGGATCGGTAAAACCATGAACTGTAAAATCGTACCAAATACCTGATAAGTTTTCATCAACAATGGTTTCCCAAATACCTTGTTCATCTACCTTCATTTCAATGGTAGTGTAGGATGTCTTTTCGTAAAAAACATCATTACCTTTTTTGGGTTTGTACAAATACAATTTTATCATGGTAGCCCGTGGTGCAAAAACCCTAAATGTGGTTTTTTTACCATCGGCCGATAAATTAGCGCCTAACTCTTTATCACTTTTTAAAGTTTTAAACCATCCATCGTAAGTTACCAATGTTTTGAGTTTAAATTTTGGTATTTCTAAATAATAAACCCTACGTTTATCTACTCCCGAAGCGGTATTGATGTTAAATGAAACAACTCCTTTATCGTTAAATTTAATGCGATGGCTTATTGTATCAAAAATGCCATCTTCTAGGTTGTAAGAAAGATTTTTGATGGCTATTTTTTCACCTAAAGCATTGGTTAATATCAAATCGGATTCGGAATAATTAGCCCCTTGAGGTAAGCCAGCTAAGCGAACATATATTTCATTATTATTTACCAAAGTAGCTTTTAAGCCCAAAGGTTCTATACCCTTCATAAAAATTAAATTACCTCCTTCCACATTGGTGGCATTTGGCAAAGGGTCAAGCCATTGGCCACCATCCACTCTGTATTTAAACGGGGTGCTTGGTTTTATTACTTCAAAATTGGGATTATACACTTTTAAACTCCAAGTATTGTCCCTTTGTCGTCTCATAATCCATTTTGTTTCCATCATATCCTGACTCCAATTTCTAAAAGCACCAGTAATTACCACTTTATTTTTAACCACTATATTGTAATCTTTTTCATTGAAAACAAAGGTAGTAGTATCGCCTTTATGCACGTATCCATTGGGCTGAGCTTTGATTATATTACCTCCAAAAATAAAAATTATTAAATAAAATATATTTTTCATAGTGGCGAAAATCGGTTTTTGTATTGAATAAAAATATATTTGTACCACAAAAAAATGATTTTAGTTCCAATAAGAAAATTACGCGCCTGGTTTGCAAAGTATCCAACTGCTAAAAAATTTATAAAATTTGGTATAGTTGGCACCTCTAGTACCATAGTAAGTTTGCTAGTATTTTGGCTGCTTTCAGTGCAGTTTCCTGCATTGAATTTACTAACTAAAGCAGCAGGTTGGATAATGGGGTTTTTTGTAGGTTTTACCCTAAATAAATTTTGGACTTATGTAGACCAAACAGAAGATGGTGAAAAATATTTAATAAAATACATAGCAGTTTATGCTATTACTTTTTTTGTTTACCTTGGTTTTAACTTTTTGTGCGATCATTATATTTTTCCAAATGTTTACATGGCCGATTTTTTTAAATCTATAGAATGGCTCAAAACATCAGAATGGCTTAATAATAATGGACCATTTGTATCAAATATTATTTCTATTTTACTTAATGTAATGCTTAATTTTATTGGCACCAACTTTTTAGTATTTAAAGTTCCTGAACCAGATAAAATTTTTGAGTAGGCGCTGATTTATTAGTTACTTGATTTGATTCGTGTTTTTGCATTGTTAAATAGGGAGAATTTTGTTTTTCATCACTTGTTTGGTACATTGGACAACCATTTGATAATTCAACAATTCAAAATCAATCCGTCTGACGCCTTGCCACCCAAGAGCCAATTCACAATCGTCTGACGGAACGGAGGTTTCATCTTCATCATTTATTCTTGTTCCGCTTGTTCAGCCATTTTGTAATTCGACAATTCGGAATCAATCCGTCTGACGCCTTGCCACCCAAGGGCCAATTCACAATCGTCTGACGGAGGTTTATGTTTCACTTCTAGGAGGTTTTTGGGTTATAGAATATGGTATTTTTTGCTTCGTTAATACTAATTTCTATTTACTAAAAATCTATAGTTTAACTAGTTTAATTTTATTGCTGTTTCCTGTTACGCTTATTATGTATATGCCTTTAGGTAAATCAGCCAAATCAATTTCCGTTTCCGCAGAAGTTATACTCAAATGCTTAATCGTTTGTCCATTGGTATTTATTATTTCAATTTCATTAACGGTATTGGCTGTTAAGCCACTAACTATTACTTTATCTATAAACGGATTTGGGTAAAAGGTTAAGTTTTCGTTTTCTGCTGTGTTGTTTAATACCACTTTTTCAATCGTTGAATAACTAAAATTACCATCAAAATCTACTTGTTTAATTCTGTAATATAAAGTAGTTATATTACTGTTTAAATTGCTTATATTGTCATTATACACATAACGATTAACCACATTGCTATTGCCTTTTCCTTTAAAGGTATTAACAAATTCAAAGTCAATTCCATTGGTAGAGCGCTCAATTACAAAAGCTTGGTTATTTATTTCTTGAGCAGTAGCAAAATTTAATTGAACATTTTCAATAATCAGTTTTGCTGTAAACGATTGCCATTTTACAGGTAGAGTAACCGAGGTAAATATTCCAGCATCGGCCCCAATATCGTTTGGAGTTAAAAGGCTTCGTGTTTGTCCATCAAAATCAACTAAAACACTTGGTATAAAAGCGCCATTCGACTCAATTGGAGTTGCACCGCTTACATGCAAATCTACCGTGGTTTGAGTACCTGTAGCATTTATAAAATTAGGGTTAACTCTTCCACTTTCCGCATCAATGGTTGATGCTGCCCTCCATGGAATGATGGAATCAAAATTTGAAGCTCCAATTTGTGCTAAACTGGTTCCTGCTCCATTGTAAAAATAACAATTTTTGATTCCTGTAAGTAAGTTATTGGTAATTATTCCAATACAGTAATTTCGTTTAATGGTACTAGCAGAAAAAGCTCTATTATTTACCATAATATTATTGGCAATATTCATGTTTGATGAGCTGTTTCTTTTTATACAATAAGTATTTGAAATACTACTAGCTAAAGTGCCACCAATATAAAATGAATTATGCCAAACATCCACATTATCCGAACTGTTATTTTCGAAACAGCTAATATTTATTGGTGATGTTAAACTTGTTCCAATAGCTGTTATTCCAAGCCTAACCATATTATTGATAAGTTTTATATCGCCTTCAATTAAGGTAATACCCACTAAATTTGAAACATTGTTTTGACTATTATGGTTAAACGAATGAATAAAGTTTCTTGAAACAGTATTTGTATTATTTGAAATGGTGTTAAAATAAATTCCTGCTGTGTTACAAATTCCTGTGGCACTTACATTAACTAAGTTTCTAATGGTATTTGCTGTTAAATTATAGCCCAAAGCATTTGCAGTATTATTGTTTATTAAGTTAATGCCTTTAAGCGTGTATGAGTTAGCCGTGGTTGATGGATTGTTAACGGTAAGGTTTTGTATCAAGTTGTTTTGAATTGTGGCAGAATTTGCATCCAAAATATCTATACCAACTATTCTATCTATAGTACTTGAGGCAGTAAAATTGTTTTTTAAACCACTGATGGTATTATTGTTTATCGTGTAGTTTTCCGTGGTTCTGCTAAAGCCAGGAAATGAGCAATTTGTTATCCCATAAATTGCTTGACTTGAGCTAGTTGCGCTACTATTTATTCTTATGCTGTTTTCGTTACTTAAGCTTCCAATCAAATTACCATTTATGGTTCCTGCTGAACTCAATATAATTCCTGAAAACGATACCCCATCATTATTTGAAGTTCCTGACATGCTAAATGCGCCAATTTTGTTGTTGTTAATGGTAATGTTTGAAGTGTCGAAAGCTTCAGCAAAAATACCGATCACTTGTGAGTTGGTATTTGCTTCATTAATTATAGTAATGCTATTTGTGCCGGTGTCGTTTCCAATATTGTTGTTATTAATATTAATGTTTGTGCTTTTTCCAAACGAAGTAAATTTAATTCCTGTAAATATGGGACTGCCTAAACTACCGCTGCTGCTTCCTATAAAAAAATTCCTAATGGTGTTATTGTTGATATTCATGGATGATGAACTACCGACAGTGACTTCAATTGGAATTACTACATTCGGTTCTGAAACTGGTCCTACTTCCCATGGATTTCCCAAAGCAAATGGTTGACCCCCTCCAATAATATTATTACTTATAGTATGATTGCCCACTCCATTAGAATAAATGTTGATGGCATTCATGGTAAAGGTATTACTAAACGAAATGGTTGAAAGAGAAGAAGTTTGAAAAAAGTTATTGTTTGAAATTGTAAATGAATCTACCTGACCTCTAATTAAAACCGCACTGTTATAAAAAGGGAAATTGCCTAAAAAATCGTATAAAATATTATTGCTAATAGTATTGTTTTTTGAAACAGCAGGGTTGCTAGAAAATACATTAACTCCAAAAGTTACTAGCGCACTTGGAGAATTAATTCCAAAAATTTCGTTGTTAAGTATCGCGTTGTTGTTACAACCCGTTAATGAAAAATTATTTTGACTTGCAAAAGATATTACACTAGATAGTGGAAATGAGCTGCTACTATTATCGTTTAACGACAGTTTGCAAAATCGAATAGTATCGTTACTGCAATCTCCATCAAACAAAATGGTGTTTTTACCACTAGTACAAGTTATATCCAAAACCCTATTGGTGCCAATTCCTCCAGGTCTTCCATCAAGTATTATAAAATTTGAATTGGCAATTAAAAAAGCAGAAGTATTGCTTGGAGCGCTAATTGTTAAATTAGTTACATTACTAGCTGGTCTTATGGTTAATATTCTTGTGCTTGATGTGCCAATATTACTTATATCTATTGGATAGGTTTCTAAACTGCTATTGTAAGTGGTGTTTAGTTGAATAGTTATTGCACTTGCCATACCGCTCGATCGAATGGCGTTTAAGGCGGCAGTAATAGTGCTGTAATTTCCTGGAACGTTTAAAGTTCCTCCTAATGTTCCTATTAGTGTTGTTGCAAATCCTGTTAAGGCCGTACTTAGGCGTCCTTCGTTTAAAGCAAAAACCCTATAAAAAAAGGTGGTTCCACTTGGAAGATTTGTTAAAATATAGTTGGTGCTATTGGGTGCAATTAACTCAACAAAAGAAAAATTGATATTATCAGTTGATCTAAAAACAACATAACCCGATTCGTTACTAACGCCATCTACCCAGTTTAAACGCATACTGTTAATAGTTATAAGGTTAATAAACAAATTGGTAGGCGCACTGATGGCATTATTAGCAAACCTGAAAATTTGGCCAGTAGCGGGTTTTGCGTTTAAAGAGTTAGATGATAAGGAGGTACTGCTTGTTGGGCTTGTGCTTGTTCCGTTTAATGATTGATAAATAATATTTGTCCCATTTGAACCTCTTATGCCAATACTGGCACTTGCACCAGCTACTAGGCCGGCCTCTTGTTTGTATTCAAATTGAACGTTACCCGAGGTTTCAAACAATTTTACTTGAAATGAAATTACTGGTGTATTTGTATTCCAATTCCATTCTACATTGCTCCATTCAGCAGTAAAAATTCTGTTTGGCGCTGTACCTGATGTTTGATATCTAAATGACCCACTCGAAAGGTCTAAGTCGTCCCACAAGGGAGCAATTAAGTAGGTAGGTGCCGAAGTTGAGCTAAGATTATTGGCTGCGAACGAATTGGTAATTGTTCCTGGAGTTAACGCCAACCATCCGTTTGTACTGGCCGAAAGAGAATTGTGGCGTGTGTTTAAATAAAAAAAATCAAAACCAATAGGAATGTTATTGTACAAACCTTCATTACTTGAGCCTGAACTTAAAACCGCTAAAGTAGAGTTTAGTGAAGTTAATGGTGTATAAGTACCACTTTGCGCTGTAAAAATATAATTACTTATGTTTTGAGCAACTATAACTCTTGAAAATGATAAGATTAAAAGAATAAAAGTAAAAATTTTCATTATTGATTAAGTTTTGTGATTTAAACCTAACAAATGAAATTTAGTTTTGAAAAAAACCTAAAACAATTTTTTATGACAAAACATTTACTTTGAAACCATTATAACAAATTTCTGTTTGATAAATAGTTCATATATTTTGTGCACCCGAAGGGAATCGAACCCCCATCGTTAGAACCGGAATCTAACATTTTATCCATTAAACTACGGATGCATGGTTTTGTTGGGGTCAAATATACAACGGTTATTCAAACAAAATAGATTTTGAAAATTTAAAAGGTACCGATTTGGATTTGCATGCAAATTAAATACAAATAGGATTTATAATCCTCTTTTCACCATACCAACCAAAAAACAAATTTATCAATAAGCAATGGTTTTTTAGTAATTTAAATGCTAATATTAAGTAATTGCTGTTTGCAAAACCGCACTAACGGCTTATAAATTCATTTCGACAAGCTCAATGACCGATGACATTGTTCGGTCGTTGAGCTTGTCGAAACAAAAAAAACCGAAGTAAATCATACTGATTATTATATTTGAACATTCATGAAAAG
Source organism: Methylacidiphilales bacterium (assembly GCA_041730515.1). GTDB lineage: Bacteria > Bacteroidota > Bacteroidia > UKL13-3 > UKL13-3 > JAAFJM01. Next base: position 14,049 of record JBGSBN010000024.1, read on the forward strand.
CGTATTTCCCATAAAATATATCGTTATGCTTTTAGGCGTTTTTATCACTTTATGGCCAGCTTTATATAATCATTATGCCTTGTTTTTTACCGATTCGCAGTTATACATCAATTGCGGAAACGAATTTACTTTTACCGAAGATCGTTCCTTTGTTTACGGTTGGTTTATTGGAATTTCTAGTTTGCATATTTCACTTTGGTTTCCAATTATTGTTCAAGCCATTATTTTTAATTTTGTATGCTTCCATTTTGTTCAAAAGTTAGTGCCAAATTTGGCCACTAAAATTTATGTGCCAATTATTGTTTTATTAAGTATATTTACCTCGCTAGCTTGGGATGTTAGTTATTTAATGCCAGATGTATTTTCGCCCATTTCCATCCTAGTTTTGTACTTGCTTTTTACCCATTCAAAACCATTTGGAACGCAATGGATTTTAATGGTTTTAGCTTATTTATTGATATTGCAAACGCATTTTGCTTTTATGCTTTTTCATTGTTTAACATTGGCTATTATTTTTTTGCTGCAAGCAATAAAAATACCGTTTTTAAAAGTATTTAGCATTAAAGTGGTTTATGTTTTAACAGCTGCTGTTTTTATTAATATTGGTTTATTTACCATCGAAAAAAAAGCACTTGGCGCCAATGAATTCAGCAGTGTTTCCCATATTTTTTTAATGGGTAAATTGGTTGAAAATGGTGTTTTGCAAAAATATTTAAATCAAGAATGTGCTATCCAACATTTCGAAATATGTGCGTATACCAACAATTTGGCACCTGCAAATCATTGTGGCGTTTTTTTGTTTAATTCAGAAAGTGCATTTCAAAAAACTGGTGGTTGGGGAAATCCGCACACCGAATACAAAACAATTATAAAAAACATACTCTTTACACCCAAGTATTTATGGCTATATGTAAAAGCAATTTTTAAGGAAACAGTTTTATCGTTTAACCGAAATGAAATTGGGTCTTCCATTCATGCTTATCCTCGAGATGGCTGGGGTCCTCATCCGTCAGTTGTAAAATATTATCCCCACGAAATACCCATTTACGATTTGGCAAAACAAAATGCAAAAACCTTACATTTTCCTTTTAAAACCATTTCGATGTATTATGTTTTTTTTCTAATTGGTTCGTTCATTTTTGCCCTATTTTATGCAAATAAACAGCCATTTATTGTGTTTTTTATTTTGCTAGCCATTGTTAGCAATGCAGTAATTACAGGCGGTTTGGTAGGACTAGAAGACCGTTATTGTACCCGCCAAAATTGGTTAATTATATTATTGGCTTTAATATTTATTGGTCAATATTTAAATAAAAAACAAAGAGCAAATTTGTCCGTTTAAATAAATAACTCAAGCTTTGTATTATTTGATTTTTAATAAACCACGGCTTTACTACCTTGCACCCTCATATTTTATACTAAAAAATGGAAATTATTAAATCGACTAAAGATAGCCATACCATTATGAATGAGTTGGTTTTGCCCAACGATACCAACACTTTAAACAATTTAATGGGTGGAAAATTATTGCATTGGATGGATATTTGTGCTGCCATTGCTGCGCAAAAACATAGCGGCAAAACGGTGGTAACTGCTTCGGTTGATAGCGTTAGTTTTAATAAAAACATTCATTTGGGCGATGTAGTAACATTAGAAGCGCAAGTTTCAAGGGCATTTAACACCTCTATGGAAATTCATATTGTGGTACATGCCGAAAATATTCCAAATGGCGAACGTTTTAAAAGCAATGAAGCTTATTACACTTTTGTAGCTTTAGATAGAAATGGTTCTCCATTAAAAGTACCCGCTTTAAAACCCGAAACCGAAGAAGAGCAAATACGTTTTGATGGCGCATTGCGCAGACGCCAATTACGCTTGGTTTTGGCTGGCAAAATGAAAGCTAATGAGGCTACCGAGTTAAAAGCATTATTTATAACCGAATAAAAATTTATTTTATCAAAAAACTCCTTTTTATATCGGTATTTGTTTTTAGTGTGCTTTGCAATTTAAAAGCTGCAAGTAGTTACACTTTTGTACTGTCACCAAATTTATTAGAAGCTCAAAAACACATTGCTGCATTGAGGTTAGATAAAGGAAAAGCTTTGGTAGAAGCCGAAAAGCAAGCCAATAAAATGAATATGGCTGTTCATTTATTTGACAACTATATTGATTTTTATAGAGTGCTTTGTTTGCAAAAAAAAGAAGATTTTGATGCGGCCGAAAAAGTAAAGTCTAGTAGAATAGATGCTATTAAACGCATTGACAATTCAAATCCTTACAAGCTTTTTGCACAAGCCGAAATACATTTACAAAATGCGTTTTTAAAAGGAATGTTTGAGCAGTATTTAGGTGCTGCTTGGGATTTTAAAACTTGTTATTCGTTATTAGAACAAAATCAAAAAGCGTTTCCTAATTTTATTACCAATAAAAAAGACATAGGTGTTTTAAAGGCTATACTAGGAACAATTCCCGATTCATATCATTGGATAGTAGGCATTGCAGGTATGAATGCCGATTTGAACGAAGGTCTTGCTTTACTTAAAGAATATGTAGAAAAAGCTGATGACAAAGAAATATTAATGGAGCGAAAAAATGCGCAATATTTTTATGCATTATTTAACCTAAATTTTTTAAAAAACAAGGCTGAAGCTTGGAAACTAGCCGATAAATATACTGCTGATTATAAAACCAACTTAATGAGTGTTTGCATTAGGGCGTTTGCAGCTAAAGGAACTGATAATAACGAAGCTTGTGTGGAAACACTAACTCAAAGACCAATAGGTAATGATTATGTATCGTTTCCCTATTTAGAAATGATGCACGGTTCGGCCCTTTTACAGCGATTAGACTTGAATGCAGTTATTCATTTCAAACGATTTATAGCCACCAACAAAGATAAAAACGATAACAAAGAGGCTTACCAAAAATTAAGTTGGTGTGCTTGGTTAAAAAACGATACAGCCAATTATTTACTTTACAGAAACATAGCTGTAAATATTTCGGATAAAGGCGAGAAAAACCAATTAGCTTCAAGTGGTGGAAAGGACCGTTTTCCTGAAAAAACCTTGCTAAAAGGCCGATTGCTTTTTGATGGTGGATATTACGAACAAGCCGAACAAACCATGTTGGCTAAACACATTTCTACACTTAAAACAGATTTAGAAAAAGTGGAATATTTATACCGAATGGGGCGCATTTACCATGAAAGCAACAAACTTTCAAAAGCCATTGAATATTACGAACTTACGGTCAAGACAAACTTTAAAGAAAACGAGTTTTTAGCGGCAAACTCCTGTTTGCAACTAGGTTATATTTACCAAAAGCTCAATTTTAAGCAATTGGCAAAAACACATTTTAACAAGGTTTTTGAATATAAAAACTACGATTACAAAAACTATTTACAACAACAAGCCAAAGCAGCATTGGCTAAATTATAAATTGTTATCTTACTTTGAAAAATTTTAAATCAATCAATCCGTTTACCGAAGAAGTAATTGGAAATTACGCCTTTATAAGCAATGAAAATTTAAATGTCGCACTTGGAAATGCTGCCGCTATTTTTGGCTTTTGGCGTAAAACTACCTTTGCCGATAGGGCAAAATGTGTGCTTAAACTTTCGGAACTTTTAAAAGAAAATGCCGATGAGTTAGCCTTAATAGCTAGCACTGAAATGGGCAAACTTAAAACCGAAGCCAAGGCCGAAATTTTAAAAAGTGTTCGACTTTGCGAATATTATGCTACCCGCAGTGCCGATATTTTACAAAGTAAATTGAGCCAGTCGGAAACGGGCGCCATGGTAGAAATAAAGTACGAACCGCTTGGCGTGGTTTTAGGTATTTTTCCTTGGAATTTTCCCTATTGGCAAGTATTGCGCAGCGCCATTCCCATTATTATGAGTGGCAATTGTATTTTAATAAAACCTGCGCCAAATGTGCCTCAAAGCAGTTTGGCTTTGCAAAATTTATTGAATCAATGTGGTTTTGAAAATGGAGTTATTCAAACCATTTTTGCTAGTGAAACACAAATAGAAACGTTAATTAACGATTCGAGAATAGCAGCCACAACGCTTACAGGCAGCGAAAAAGCAGGCGCTGATGTAGCTAGTTTATCTGCTAAAAATATTAAAAAATCAGTATTAGAATTAGGTGGTAGCGATCCATTTATAGTTATGCCCGATGCTGATTTGGAGCAAACTTTAAATGGTGCAATGCAAGCGCGTTTTCAAAACAATGGACAAAGTTGTGTATCGGCCAAAAGATTTATTATACATAAAAGTATAGCAGATGATTTTTTAAATGGATTGATAGAAAAGATAGAAAACTTGGTAATTGGCGACCCAATAAACGAAAATGTCGCAATTGGTCCATTGGCTCGTAAGGACTTACAAGAGCTATTGAATAGCCAAGTAAATGATACTTTAAATGCGGGTGCAACACTTTTGCATCAAACCAAAAATATTCCTTCAAAAGGTTTCTTTTATCCGCCAACTATTTTAGGAAATATTCCAAAAACGGCTAGGGCTTATACTGAAGAGTTATTTGGTCCTGTAATTAGCTTTTATACTTTTACCGAAATAGAAGAAGCCATTGCTTTAGCTAATGCCACGAGTTACGGATTAGGTGCTAGTATTTGGAGCAAAGATATTATGCAAGCCAAACAGATAGCCAACAACATAGAAAGCGGCATGATTTACATAAATCAAATAGTAAAAAGCGATGCAAGATTTCCGTTTGGAGGCATCAAAAAATCGGGTTTTGGCCGTGAACTTGGTGAGTTTGGTTTAAGAGAATTTTGTAATGTTAAAACTATTTGGGTGTAGGGAAGGTTTAATTTGAAGTCTAAAATAATTTATAATAAAAAAAAACTTTTTCCGTTAATACCAAATATGAAAAAAATACTTAACAACTACTTAATAACTACATGCTTACTTTTATCTAATTTGGATTCTTTTGCTGGGTCTGGTTGTGGTTCTTATATTGTAATTAAAAGAGTTGAGTATTATACTGACACTGTTTATATTAATCAAGGAGATTCAGTTAATTTTAAAATTTATTGTTATGGGGTTCAAGAGGGTCCTTTTTATTTAAACTGGTTCAAAAACGGTATATTAATAAATCCTAACCCAATTTTTAGTAAAAATGTAAGTTTATTTGTTACAGAAGCAGGACATTATAGTTTTGTGTCAACCAGTCACGGAACCTTAAATTGTTATTTGATAAATAGGTATCCTATAGCAACAAATGAAATAGTTAACAACGCCAATTTGTTTAATTTTTTCCCTAATCCAAGTAATGATAAAATAACTATAAAATTAAAAGAACATAATGATGATTTGAAAATGAGTTTGATTGACCAACATGGAAAAGAAATACAATTGTCTTTTTTAAGAAAATCAAACCTAGAAGTTGTGATTGATATAAAGGAATTTCCTAAAGGAATTTATTTCCTAAAATATGAAGACAAAACAAAAGTTATAGTTAAAAAACTAGTTATTTACTAAAGATGACCCAATCAACAATAATGTAAAAACTATTTGGGTTTAGAAATTTACAAAAACATTATCAGTTTATTTCCCTACCTAAACACATAATCAACACCTGTAACCTGGCTTAATAGTGTTTCAGGGGCATCTAAAATAATGGCGTTTTTTGCGGGTGTTGGATTTAGTGGGCTGTTGGTTTTTACATATTCAGTCATCAAACTATGCAAAGTGGCATCGGTATTTTTAGCATCTAAAACTCCTTTCATGCGGCAAAGCATATCAGCAGGGTCTCCATCTCTTTCGCAAGCTAAAATAGAGTACAATTTATCCATTTCTAAAGGCTGATCATTTACCGTAATACTTTGTGTGCGGTTGCCCGTTTCGGCAAATGCGTTAAAGGTAACTTTCATGCCGCTAAATTTTACCACCCATCCGCCAAAACGCTTAGAGGCATCTTTAGCAAACACGTTATTTAATTCTTTTTCTAACCATTCTTTGAGTTGTTTTCCCGAGGCTTTTGCTGTTCTTACCGTGCTATCTACTGGCAACATATCAAATATAAAACCGTTGGTTATTGGAATATTCCCAGTTTTATCGGGTGTGGTGCGCGGAGGACAAAACCTAAATCCATTAGAAAGCACAATATCAATTTCTGGAAATTTCCATTTAAGTCCATTTAAAATCATTGTATCAATAGGGTTCTCCACCACAAAATAACGGTATAAAGGAATGGTGCTGTAACCTAATACTTGATTAATATGTTCTTTATAAACGGCTTCGTTTTCGGCTACTAGTTTTTCAATTTTAGGTTCAGGCTTTAGTTTAGCAGGCGATACTTCTAATAAATTGTATTTTTCGTTAACTACTTTTCCGTTTTCTATGGTTAAATCTAATTTGCCAATAAACGAACCAAATGCACCAGGTTCAACTACTTTAGCATATTTACACTCAATGGGCTTGCGCACTCTTTCATGGGTATCGCCACCTAAAATATAGTTTATACCTTCGCATTCTTTCATGTTAGCTAGCGCAATTTGTTGCGATAATCCCAAGTGCGCAATCATAATAATAAATGCACATTGTTCTTGGTTTTTAAGCACATCAATATAATGCGCAAGATTTTCTTCGGGTTTGGTGTAAATAATGCCTTTGCTGTAATTGGGGCTTTGGCGTATGGGAACCAAAGGGTCGGTGTAGCCTAAAAAACCAATTTTTATACCTGCCACATTCCAAATATCGTATGGTCTAAAAATTAACTCACCTTTTTTGCCATCACCCAAATCGTGGTACATATTGGTGCAAATTTTAGGCGCATGAAGCGAGCCCATTAAAGATTGCATGTTTTTTTTACCATAAATAACTTCCCAATTTCCGGGTAAAAATAAGTCATAATCCATGGCATTTAAAATGGGAACAAATGCTTTTCCAGTAGTTTTTACACTTAACTCACTTCCTTGAAACATGTCGCCAGTATCAATGGTGTAAGTGTTGTGGTTTTGTGCTTTTAGTTGCTTAAGCATACTGGCTATGTATGCATATCCACCAGTTTTACGAAATACAGTTTTGTCATTTTCCCAAAACAATTCATCGTGTGGATGAATTTGACAATGCACATCAGTTGTTTGTAACACACTTACTACAGTTTGCTTAGTGTTTTTAATTGGTTCACTTTGCTCATTTTCAGATTGAGTTGTAGTGTTTGCTATCGCTGAAACCGAAGGAATAATGGCAGCTCCTAAACCCAACGAACCGATTGATTTAATAAAATTTCTTCTGTTATTATTTTCTTTCATGGCTGTTTTTTAGATAATATTTTTTTTGCTTTGTCAATGGCGGCAAAGGGGCCAAATTTATGGTTTGTTTCGGTAAACGTATCAGCGAAAGGTCCAAAAGGATGATCAATTGGTTTTTCTGAAATTTTTGGCCAATCGGCCGATAAATCTTTAGTTGGCCTTGATTGTGAGTTTACAAATGCTGCAATATCCCAAGCTTCTTCATCAGTTAATTGAGGATTTTGAAAAGTAGCACCTTGCGGCATATTGTATTTGATATATCCTGCAAAACGACTCATTCGGTATAAGCCAGCACCAATGTTATACGATTTTGAACCCCAAAGTGGTGGATATACAAATTCTGTTTCCATATTATTCATAGTGCCTTGGCCTTTTGATTGGTGGCATTTGTTACATTTTGCCAAATACAATTCTTTTCCCTTTTCAGGATTAAGAGGCCTATCTAAAAATGCCAATTCATAAATGCCCGAGCCTTTTGGTTTACTTCCTTTTTTTACATTTTTACCAATAAACTCAATATAAGATTTAATGGCTTGCATTTCTTTGCTGCTAGTGTCTAATGCTTTTCCGTTCAAGCTTCGTTCCATGCAGTCGTTTATGCGTTTGTAAATATCTTCTATCTTTCCGCTACGAGCTCTGTATTTTGGATAATTGGCATACACAGCGCCATAGTTATTTCCCCAAACTTTGGTGCCAGCATCTAAATGACAGTTTTGGCAATTCATGCCATTGGTAATTTGTAAAATAGTGCCTTTAGGGCCTAAATATTTAGCAGTATGAATAATTAATTCTTTTCCATAAAGAATAAGTTCTTTTTCTGTTGGGCTTAGTTCATTGGTTATAATTGCTGCTTGCCAAAAAGCATTAGCATCTGTTTTGCTCTTTTCTGATTTAGTTTGTGTGCTAAAATTAGGTTTAACCAATAGGGAAAAAACGGTTACCATTATAGTAATAAGCAGCAATACGCAAAGCCCTAAAAGCTTGAAGCAATTTTTTAAAAGTAATTTGTACTTATCTATAGCCAAGGGGTGTTAGCTTTATGGTGTTTAATGAGGTAATTTGTCTCTAAAATAACCGTAGGTCCAAGTTCCTGCAATGGCACTTAATAATGTAACAACTACAACGGAAGCTCCTGTGCCAATTTGCGCAAATATTGGGCCTGGGCATGCTCCAGTTATAGCCCATCCTAAGCCAAATAACAATCCACCAAATATTTGTCCTTTGTTAAAGCTTTTGGGGTTAAATACTATTTGTTCTCCATCAATGGTTTTTATATTAAACTTTTTGATAATAAAAACCGAAATAATGCCTACAACGACTGCACTGCCAATTACTCCATACATGTGAAAAGATTGTAAACGAAACATTTCTTGAATACGAAACCAGCTTATAATTTCGGCTTTTACCAAAATTATTCCGAATAAAACTCCTGTAATAAGGTATTTTATTTGATGATACCATTTGTGGTTTATTTTGCTTTCGTTTACACACATGGTGTCTAACGAACGCACTTCAAAATCGGAGTTTGTTTCTATATTTTGCATTTTAAAACGTATTTATAATGATAAAATTAAAGGTAAAATTAAGTTGGCTGTAATAAATCCACCTAGCATAAAGCAAATGGTAGCAACAAGCGATGGCCACTGTAAAGATGATAAACCAGAAATGGCGTGTCCGCTGGTACATCCGCCAGCATAGCGTGTTCCAAAACCAATAAAAAATCCGCCCATCACCATCATTAAAAATCCTTTTATGGTAAAAAGAGATTGCCAATTTAAAATATCAACTGGAATTAAGTTGTTATAATTAGTAATGCCATAAGTGGCTAACTCATCCATTAGCTTAGGATTTACAACAACTGCATTATTATTTGACAATAAGTTAACGGCAACAGCACCTCCTAAAAACACGCCAAAAACAAATACCAAGTTCCAAGCTTCTTTTTTCCAATTGTATTGAAAAAACGGAATTTTAGAAGGGATAATTGCAGCGCATACATGGCGCAACGAAGAGCTAATACCGAATGTTTTGTTTCCAATAATTAATAAAAACGGAACAATTAATCCAATTAATGGACCTGCCACAAACCATGGCCAAGGTTCTTTAATAATTTCTAGCATAATAAAATTGAATGTTTTTTCAAACATAACAATTTTTCTTGTTCATAAAAGTAATGGTGCTTTTATAATGTTGTATCCAATAATAATTCTTAGGAGTATAAGCTATTTTCAAATGCTTAATAAATCCGTAAAATCAATTTTTTTTATTTTGGTTGAAAAATGCTTGTTTTGATGTTAAATTTAAAGCTAAATCACCATAAATTTATTTAGATTAGTTACATGCATAAAACCATAAATATTTTAATTGTAGAAGACGAAGTTTTAATTGCTGAAGATTTAAAAGAAATCTTGTTTGAAGTTGGCTACACTAATGTTTTTAAAGCAAGAAATTATGCTAAGGCAATTGAGGAGTTTGACTCAAAAAGTATTGATTTAGTATTATTGGATATTAATTTGAATGATGCAAAATCTGGAATTGATTTGGGTTTATACATAAATCAAAACCTAAATCTACCATTTATTTATATCACCTCTTATTCGGATGCTGAAACCATTGCGAGTGTGAAACAAACCAAGCCGTCAGCCTTTTTATTGAAGCCATATAATAAAGCACATCTTTTAGCCTCCATTGAAATAGCGTTTTTTAATTACTCAACAAACCTTAACGCGGCTGATAAACCTAATGAAGACAGCATAAACAATGAAACCGAAAATGAATTAATTATAAATGGGCAATTTTTGATAAAGGATGGTTATCGCTACGTTAAAGTGCCTTTAAATGAGATTCTATGGTTTGAATCAGACAAAAATTATATTGAAATTAACACACTTGAAAAAAAATACTTGTTAAGAACATCCTTAAAAAAACTTCAAGTGCTATTGCCTGCTGATCAATTTGTAAAGTGCAACAAGCAATTTATTATTAATTTAAAGCAAGTAGATAGTTTTGATAATAACTCGATTGAAATAAATGGCCAACAAATTTCTATAAGCAGAACGGAACAATTGGAAGTATTAAAAAAATTAAAAATGTAGATTATATATATAAATCTGCATTTCGTCACTTTTTTTTGTTATTTGTGTGTAAAGGTGTTTCTATTGCATAATAATTATATTTAATGAAATATTTTGCTTTTTCAATAATTTACTTTATCACCTATTTTGCTTTTGGGCAAAAAACTAATATTGATAGTTTGATAAATGTTAGCCAAACAATAAAGGATGACACAATCAAAGCACGAACTTTTTTCAACATTGCCCAAGCGTATAAACAAGAAACAATTGATTTTGTTAATGCAACAAAATTTGCCCAAAAATCTTTGGATGTATGCAACAAAATTCAATACTACCCAGGCACCATTAGGGCTATACTTCTTATTGGACATACTTATAGAGAACAGTCATTATATAAAGAAGCCATTGAAACATTTAAAAGTGCCACAAAGATTTGCGAAGAGCATGAAGAGAAGCTATCAGACCTATCCTTGTGTGTCAATTATATAGCAGCATATACCCTTATTGCTGATATATATGTTGTTTTAAGAGATTTCCCCAACGCTGAAAAAAACGCTTTTATAGCACTAGAAATTGCCGAAAAATATAATACCCAAAAGGGAAAATGTTGGATGGCTTTAGGCAATATTTTTTCAGAACAAAAAAACACTGTTGAGGCAAGAAAATACACCCTGAAAGCATTAGAAGATTTTAAACAGCAAATAAATAGACATAGTGATGTTGCTCGGGCATATGCTTTTTTGGCAAGATATTATTTTGTAAAAGATGACTATCAAAATGCAATAGCTACCTACCTGCTATCTTATGAATATTATAAAAAAGCAAACAATGTTTATGGGGCAAGAGTAGCACTTTATAACTTGGCAGAAATATCCATTAAAGCAAAAGAATATGGCAAAGCCGAAAACTATATTTCCGAAATTTTAAATTATACCAATGCTGCTAAAGATGCATTGCTGCTATCATTTATCAATAAATTAAAGTTCAGTCTTACACTTCAAAAAAAGAACTATACAGAAGCATTAGGTATTAGTAAGGAGATACTTGACTATGCTGTTAAAGAAAAAAATATTGTTGACATTAAGGAGGCTTACCAAAAATACTACTTAGTTTATATGGAAACAAAGGATACAATCAATGCATTTTTAATGATCGAAAAAATTAGTGAGTTAAAAGATAGCATTTACAATACAAGCATTTCAAAGAACACTGCTGAGCTTGTTAAAAAATATGAAACAGAAAAGAAGGAACAGCAAATTAGTTTTTTAGATAAAGAGAATAAACTAAACAAAGAAAGATTAGATAAAGAAACACAATTGGGGCTATTGCTTAAAAGCGAAAATTTGTTGAAAGAAAGTAAGCTT
>JBGSBN010000025.1:0-25692 GCA_041730515.1 Methylacidiphilales bacterium
ACAGCCTTTGATTATTTGGAAGGTTTAGGTGAAAAAAATATTATTTTATTTGGTACTTCTATGGGAGCAGCAGCCATTTTAAAAGCACAAAACGATTACCAACTCAAAGCAGCAAAAATTATTATTGAATGTCCATTTGGAACCATGCTTCAAACTGTAAAAGCTACGTTTAACAATATGCACGTGCCAAGTTTTCCTATGGCCTATTTGCTAGTGTTTTGGGGAGGTACAATCAATGGTTTTAACGCATTTAATCATAATCCCCAAAACTATGCCAGCCAAGTTAAATGTCCAGTTTTACTCATGTATGGATTGAAGGATGATAAAGTTTCAATAGATGAAACCAATCAAATATTTAACAACTTAAATGGACCTAAAAAATTGGTAACTTTTGCGAATGCCGCACACGAAAATTATTTGAATAAATACAAAAAAGAATGGCTTTTGGCAGTAACTGATTTTTTAGAATAATGGGATATTATTGCTTACCAATTATTAATTCACCTGTAAAATAATTTACCCTAACGCCATCAATATAATAAGCTGTATTTTCAGGGCGAGAACCTTTTATACTAGGAGTTTCACCATTTCGCGAATCTACTCCACGGAAATAAGCTGCAATGGCATTGATGTTTTGATTGGGTGCTTTAAGTATAGGGCTTATTGGTTTAGCAATGACCCAGCAACTTGAATAACAACTCAACATGTTAATGTTTTTATTTAAATTACCATATAACCTGAAGTCTATAAATTCTGTATTCGAAATTTCGTCAATTAAAAAAACTTCAGACATTGTTTTAGCATAATTTTCTGCTTTAACAATAATTTCAAAGTTGCCGTTTGGAAAAATATTTATAAAGTAATGTCCAATCGAATCAGAATTGGCTTGATAAATCTTATTATTTCCAGTAACCGTAATTGTTGCATTTAAAACTGGAAAGCCATAATGATTAGTAATTACACCTTGTAATTGGTGAAAAGTTGTCTTATTTTTTTGTGCAAAGGCATTACTGTTTAACAAAAATAATAGCAGCAATAAAATGATTGAATTTTTCATAACAGTAAATTTTAAATGGTTAGAAATAGCGCGCTCTTACTACTAAGTCAACAGCATTTAAAAGATAGTTGTATGGAATAAAAGATTTGTAGGTTTATAAAAAATACTACTGGTTGAGTTTTGAGATGAACGAATCAAATTCTTCTTTTGAATAGTTATCAATTGTTAAATCTACTTCCATATTTTTTTCAATAGTAAAGTTCTTCTTTCCAAAAACATAACCTTCGTTTGTTTCTAAAATTCCTAATAATGTAACTTGATATCCAACAGGTAAATTCGAAAATACAGTTCTATCAAAATAACTAGCATACATGACTGAATTAATTTTAGTGAAAACTAAAAAAAGTTTAATGGTAGAGTCCTTTATATTTACTTTTAGGTTTGTTTTGTTTTTAACATTTACAAATCTATCACAATTAATCCATCCCAAATTAGCTCCTTTAAATTGATTATAAATTCTATAATCAATCCTATCAGAATAATCATACATGGTTGAATCTCTTCCGAATAAATTCACTGTTAAGTCATCCAATTGAGGTTGAGGTTTTATATTTAAAGTATCTTGAATCCAATTTATATTTCTCTTCGAAGTATCTCCATAAAAAACCTTTACATTTTTATCAGAATTTTTGGTTGGAATTTCAAATTGGTAATTCATACCAGATTTTAAATATGCTTTTTTACCTCTCGAAAATGCATTTATACTGAACATACCACTTGTTTCAAGTAAATTATCATTACTCATTGTTTGCAAATTGCTTAGGAGCATATCACTTATTTTATAAACTTCATACAACGTAAACTCTAATTCTTCGGTAATCAAGTTACCCATACTATCTACAAATGAAGCTGCACTAAATATTATTTTAGTTCCTTCTTTACCTACAATTTTTATTTCATTGTTTTGTTTAAATTTGAATTGTTGCTTGTCCAAGTTCTTATAATTAATGCATTGAAAAGTATTATGATGATTAGTTTTTGAAAGATTTTCACTGATTTCTTTTTTATAATGAATTATTATTTCAACTCTTCTGTTTTTTGCCATTCCAACTTCATTGTCATTTTTAGAAACAGGTGCTTTTGAACCTAAATATTTTGCCAATAAAAGTTTATTGTCAATACCTGCTTTTACCAAGTATTTTAAAACACTTTCTGCTCTGTTTTTTGATAAATTATGGTTAGACAAATAATTACCTTTATTATCGGTATATCCAATAATATCAACGCCTTTAATGTTGTTATTTGCTTTAATTTCTTTGATTAATGAATCTAATTTATAGCTATTTTTTTCAGCTAATTGAAAACTATTGTTTTCAAAGTTTATGATACTTAATGAGCTATTTTGTGCAAACAGAAAATTGCTAGCTAATAGTAGAGTTATTAATAATGATGTATTTTTCATCTGATTAATTCAATAAATTATTTTAAAAAAATTGAGTTGAAAAGTGTTTAATCTTCTTTCAAATCTTTTCCAATCATGAACCTTATTTCTGCTTCAATGCTTTGTAAATCTAAACCTTCCATGCATTTAAAATGTTTTTTAGGGCAACTGTGGAAGCCTATTTTACTGCATGGTCTGCATGACAAATTATTATTTTCGAATAAGGCTTGTTTTACTTCATTATTACCGTAATAAGGGTTCATGCCCAGCAAAGGAGTTGTATTTCCCCAAAGCGAAATAATACGTTTTTGATAGGCTGCGCCAATATGCATTAAGCCAGTATCGTTGGTAATTAAAAGGCTGCAATTTTTTACCACATAAGCCGATTGATGTAAGCTTAATTTACCGCATAAATTTACTACTTGGTCATGTGTTTGTTTGGCTATTTGGTTTCCATTTTCCTCGTCTTCTTTTCCTCCTAATAAATATATTGGCATGTTTAGTTTATTGCAAATGCTTATTATTTTATGAATAGGAAAGCGTTTCGTGAAATGTTGCGCTCCAATAGCCCATGCCAAATAAGGTTTATTTAAATCAATTGGATAATCAAAGTTAAAATCTTTCGGTAAAAAATAATCTAATCCTTTGCCATCATTGGTTATTCCTAAGTTTTGTGCAGGTTTAAAATACCTTTCTACAATATGAATATTTGGCATTTTGTTTATTTTAAAATTAACCAAAAGCCATTTTTCAAAGTTTAATTTAGGGAAAGCATAAGCTGTTACACCTAACGTAGTTTTAAAAATAAGTGTTCTTAAATTATTGTGCAGGTCTATTACATAATCGTATTTTTCAGGTTGTAATTCCTTGGCTTTAGCTATTAAACCTTTATTTAACAAATGTAGTTTATCAATATAAGGATTGGTGTTTAATATGCTAGCAAAATTAGGCTTGGTTAAATAATGTATTTCAGCATTCAATTGTTGTTTTAAACACCTAATAACTGGGGTAGTAAGCACTATATCGCCAATGGAACTAAAGCGGATAATTAATATTTTCATTTGGCAATAATTTTAGTCTTTGTATAAAATATATTTTTTACGCATGGCTTTGAACTTAACTAAGTTTGGTTGCCAGCTCTTCTCAATTTCAGCAGCCGAAAGTCCTTTAATTATTTGATTTCTTAGTTGGCTGCTACCTGCTAGTTTATCAAAAAATGGAGTAAAAAAATGTGCGGTGTCTGTGCTGGCTTGGTAAAAATTAATCAACCATTTTAAATTAAGTTTATTGATAGCTTGCGCTTCATTGCTCAATAAAAAACCTCTACATAATACATCTTTTTGAGGTGGATTATCTGCCACACCAGGAATAGATTTTGGTGTAAATTCATAAGTACCAATGGTGCTATTTGGTAAACCTATGCACTCAAAAGGTTTATCAGTTCCTCGTCCTAAACTGATATTGGTTCCTTCAAAAAAACACAAACTTGCATAAAGCCTAATGGCATTGTAAGTTCTTAAATTGGGCGATGGAAATACGGGAGGCATGTACTTACTTTTATGCGTATAATTGCTCATACTGATAACTTTTAAGTTACATTTTATTTTGTTTTTTAACCAACCTTGCCCATTAATCATTTGGGCATATTCGCCCATGGTCATGCCATGTAAAACAGGTATTGTGTGCATGCCAACAAACGATTTAAAGTTGGTGTCTAAAATTGGTCCATCAATAATATCTCCATTGGGGTTTGGTCTATCTAAAACTATTAAGGTTTTTTTGTTTTCGGCCAAAGCTTCCATTACATAATGCAAAGTACTGATATAGGTATAAAATCTTGCACCCACATCTTGTAAATCAAATACTATAATATCTATATTTTTTAATTGAGCAGCAGTTGGTTTTTTATTGTTTCCGTAAAGCGATACAATGGGTAAACCAGTTTTATCATCCACACCACTTTTAATTTTTTCGCCTGCTGAATAATTGCCACGCAAACCATGTTCTGGTGAATAAAGTGTTGTAACATTTACTTTTAGGCTAAGTAATGTGTCAATAAGATGTGTTTGCCCGATTAAACTACTTTGGTTTATTACCAAGCCCACTTTTTTGTTTTTTAGCAATGGTAAATAGGTGTTGAGCCTAGCCGAACCTAATATTATTTGTGCGTTTATTTCAGAATTTAAAAGCAAAAGCACTATAAAACAAATGCTAATATTATATTTGACCTTTCTATTTTTCATTTCCATTGCAATTAAGTTTTTTTATATCAAAACGGTTAAGCCAAAGCAAACAAACTTCGTTTAGCAAGCTAATAGTTCGTATAGCTACTTTGGCAGTAGCCATCAGTGTTACTGTAATGCTTTTGGCCATTGCTATTTCGCGCGGATACAAGCAGCAAGTAAGCCAAAAACTTTCGAGTTTTCAATCGCATATTTTAGTTAATAATTTAGATCAAAATCAATCTTACCAAAGTTTACCCATTGAAGGAAACGCTTATGTGGAGCAATTTTTGAATCCTAAAAATGGATTTAAACACTTTCAAAAATATGCAATTAAAGCGGGTATTATAAAAACCGAAAACGATTTTCAAGGAATTGTGCTGAAAGGGGTTGATTCTCAATTTGATTTTACCTATTTAAAAAACTGTATTACAGCTGGAAGTATTCCAAAGTTCGACACTGCAAAACTTTCAACAGAAATATTAATTTCATCCTCGTTAGCACAAAAGTTGGGCTTTAAAGTAGGCGATGGTGTATTTGTGTATTTTATTCAAGAGCCACCAAGAGTACGAAAATTCAAAATCTGTGGCATTTTTGATACCAATTTAGGCGAGTTAGACGATTTGTATGCCTTGGTTGATATGAAACAAATACAAAAACTAAATGGTTGGCCTACTAACTTTTTTACTGGTTACGAAGTTTTTATTAATTCGTTTGACTCGCTAGAAGCTAAAGTTGATTTATTGGCAACTGTTACACCATACACTATGGGAATTACACCCATTAATTTAATTTATCCTGAGTTATTTAATTGGCTAAACATGCTTGATGTGAATGTGTTGATTATCTTAATATTAATGGCTGCTGTGGCTATTATCAATATGGTTACAGCTTTACTTATTTTAATTGTGGAGCGCAGCAATATGATAGGTATGCTTAAAGCTTTAGGAATGAAAAATAAGTCAATTATGAAAATATTCCTTCATTTAGCCGCATTCATCATATTTAGAGGTTTGTTGCTAGGCAATGTTTTGGCTTTTGGAATTGGTTTTTTACAACAACAATTTCATTTGGTAAAACTCTCCGAAAAAGATTATTATGTAAGTTCTGTTCCTGTTCATTTTTTACCCTTCGATTTTGTATTGGTAAATGTAGCTTGCTTTGCCATTTGTTTAATTTTATTGCTATTGCCAGCCAATGTAGTAAGTAAAATTAGTCCTGTAAAATCAATAAGATTTGATTAGTTTTATAAATTTGTAGCCTAAAATTATCTATTACAGTTTTTAAAGCCGTTATTTGTTAAACATGAACAATCCATTAGTTAGCATTATTACCCCAAGTTTTAACCAAGCTCAATTTTTGGAACAAACCATACTATCGGTTATTAACCAAACATATAAAAATATTGAATATTTTGTTATGGATGGAGGTTCTACCGATGGCAGTTTGGAAATTATAAAAAAGTACGATTCGCATATTTCTTATTGGCAATGTAAAGCTGATTTAGGCCAGGCTGATGCCATCAATCAAGCTTTTAAAATGTGCAAGGGCGAAATCATTTGTTTTATTAATTCAGACGATATTTTAATGCCCAATGCAGTGCAAACGGCTGTTACATGTTTTGAAATAAATAGCGAAATAGCCATGGTGCATGGCAATTGTTCTACCATTGATGAAAATGGAAATGAAATAAAACCTAAAGTTGGTAATCCTGTAAAATTTAAAGAGGTATTGAACATTGGTATGTTGCCTAATATTTACCAACCATCTTGCTTTTTTAATAAAAGCCAACTTAAGCGCGATTATTTTTTAGATACCAAGTTTCATTATGCTTTTGATTATGAGTTAATTTTGTATATTTTAAAAAATCGTACTTCGTTTTATACCAATATGCACATGGCTGCCTACCGTGTGCACCACAAAGCTAAAAGCCAAAATATAAATGCGGCATTTAGAGAAAAACTGCAAGTACAATGGATGTACATGAAAGGTATTAATTTAAAATGGGTTTGGCGAAAGTTTAAGACAACAGTTTTTAAATAATATGTTTTTTGCCCTCAAAAAATTAATTCCAAATAGTACTAAGTATCCATTTTACTATTTGTTTAAAGCTCCGCAACGAAGGTTTGCCCCTAATAGTGTTTATTCTGATTTATTGGGTATTGGCATTTATGTTTGGTACACTTTATTTCCTTTTAAAAAACTAAAACCCATTACTATTTGCACGGGTATTTACAATCGGTCTGATAATTATTTAAACCATTTAATACCCAGTATTAACAAGGCTAAACATCAACATTTAATTACCCTTTCTGTATTTGATTGTAAATCGACCGATATAGATAATTTAGAAACAGAGATTAGAAAATATTGGCAAGGCCCATTAATTTTTAATAGCGAGCCTATCAAATTTAGCCGTTCTTATGCTTTTAACAAAGCCGTTAGCCAAAGCATTACTGATATTGTTTTTATTTGCGATGCCGATTTATCGTTGCCAGAAAACATTGTAGCTTATTGCAATTTTTTTACGGCACCCAAACGAGTTTGGTATCCTATATTTTTCTTTTTATTTAATCATAAACCAGCAGTTATAGCCAAACAAAATGGCGTTTGGGAGCAATATGGGAGTAAAGGAATGCTGGCTTGCTTAAAGCAAGATTGGCAAAATATAGGTGGTTTAAATGAAGGCTATACTGTTTGGGGATATGAGGACACAGCGCTTTGGGAAAATTTTCATAAAAACGGATTTACCATAGTTAGAAACAGAGCACCAATTATGCATCATTGGCATAGCAGCCATAACCCAAAATATCAGTTTATGAATGACCAGGAAGGTTAAGTTTTTTGTGCTGATGATATTTTACTAATTGCACTAATTATTTTAACATTTGTAATGCGAAAAATTATCATTCCGATTAATATATTTGTTAAGTGTTAAATATGTTAAAAAGCGGATTACAAATCCTTCTAATAGATGATTCGGATTGCAAATCCGAACCAGCGACTTTGCCGCTTCTACCAGCCTGTGCGGTTTTGTAAACCGCACTTTATAAAATTAGCATTTGAAATGCGTAAAATAACATTAACCTCAATATATTTGCTAAATGACTAGCATGGTAAAAAGCGGATTACAAATCCTTATAGTAAATGGTTCGGATTACAAATCCGAACCAGCGGGTTTACCATAGTTAGAAACAGAGCACCAATTATGCATCATTGGCATAGCAGCCATAACCCCAAATATCAGTTTATGAATGAACAGGAAGGTTAAGTTTTTTGTGCTGGTTCGGTTTTGAAACTGCACTAGTTATTTTAACATTTGTAATGCTAAGAAATATCATTCCGATTAATAAATTTGTTAGATGTTAAATATGTTAAAAAGCGGATTACAAATCCTTCTCGATATTTCGGGATTAGATGATTCAGACTGCAAATGCGAACCAGCAAGCTAATAAAAATAAATAACTCCTATGCAAGAACCAAATAACAAAGCGAACACAGGAAAAATAAAAACTTTTAATGAGCAATTTGGATTTATAACTTCTGAATTGGGCGAAACATTTTTTCATAAAACAAGTTTAGAACACGATTATGTTCCACAAAAAAATGATGAGGTAGAATTTCAGCTGAGGCCTTCAAAACAAAAATTTAACATGTTTGATGCTTGTAATATTGTACTAATAAAAAGAGGAGAAAAGTTAGACAGGAAGGCTACAGATGAAAAATATCTATTCGGAATAGTAAAATGGTTTGACTCAATAAATGGATTTGGCTTTATATCGGCTGATAAAACTGATTATTTCATACATGGGTCCAACTTGTTGTCGACAACTTTTATTACAGAGGGAGATACTGTTATTTTTTTTAAGAAATTACACAACGGAAAACTATCGGCAATAAAATGCCAACCATTTGTTGTTGGTTTGAATAATTGTACTTCCGAAAGTCAAATCGAACTTTTAAAAAAATATGTATTAAACATTAGTAGTAAACATAGTTCACGTTATGACACAATCAATTCTATCGCTCAGTCAGACAGAATTGAAGAGTCTGTTAAAAATGTTTTTCTACAAGATGTATTTGACAAAGCTGGTGCTGAATTTCAGTGCAAAATGTTGATTGATGGATTAATAATTCTTTCAGAGGAAAGTCAAACCGAACTTTTACAAAAATATGTAGTAAACATTAGTAGTAAAAATAGTTCACGTTATGACGCAATCAATTCTATCGCTCAGTCAGACAGAATTGAAGAGTCTGTTAAAAATGTTTTTCTACAAGATGTATTTGACAAAGCTAGTGCTGAATTTCAGTGCAAAATGTTGATTGATGGATTAATAATTCTTTCAGAGGAAATCCAAACCGAACTTTTACAAAAATATGTATTCGACCTTGTTAGTATTGATAATTCAAGTTACATCTTAATCAAATCTGTATTCCAATCCGACAAGATTGGAGAAACAATAAAAGAAGCTTTTCTAAAATCCGTATTTGAAAAAGCAAGTGCTGAATTTCAGTTCAAAATGTTGATTGATGGATTGACAATTATTTCAGGGGAAAGACAGACCGCACTTTTGCAACATTTTGGAAGGTCACATATTGACACAATCAAATCTATCGCTCAATCCGAAAAGATTGAAGGATCTGTTAAAAATGTTTTTCTACAGTCTGTATTTGAAAAAGCTAGTGCTGAATTTCAGTGCAAAATGTTGATTGATGGATTAATAATTCTTTCAGAGGAAAGACAGACCGAACTTTTGCGAAAACAATTATTTTTCCTTTATGGTATAAATAATTCAAATTATGGTACAATCAAATCTATTGCTCAATCAGACAAGATTGAAGAAACAGTAAAAGATGCTTTTATAAAAACTGTATTTGAAAATTCCGAAGCTGAATTTCAGTATAAAATGTTATTAGTGTATAATTTGATTCATATTCAAAAAGAAACAACTGAAAGACAAATCGACCAGTTAGAACATTATTGGAAGACACTTTGTACAATTGATACCAAACGAACAAATAAATTTTCAAGTAATGAACATAAATTTGATAAAATTAAAAGTATAACTCAATCCGACAGGATTGGAGAAATAGTAAAAGAAGCTTTTCTAAAATCTGTATTTGAAAAAGCAAGTGCTGAATTCCAATACAAAATATTGTTTGATGATAATTGTAATTCTATATTTAAATTACATTTTGACTTATTGGTTTATATAGAAAATTACAAATTGCTTGGGTGTGTCAAAAAATATAATTCAGAGTTTTATAATACTTTATTTGAACAAAACTATCCTCAAATATCAAAAATTGATCGTTTACGTTTATGGCTAAATAACTTAAATCCTTATTACTACTATTTAGAGCTTGTGCAATCAGCTTGGCAATTATCAAATGATGAGCGAAAGTTATTAAATAAGCGAATAAAGGAACATGCTATAGATGAACGATTGCAAATATTCATAGAACAAATTCCCCTAGCCAAACTTACTGAGAAAACAGAAAGCACGAAAACCTATAAATGCAAATGGCGAAATTTATATTATAAAAATGGTGCTATTCAAGTATTTATTGATAAAAAAATAGCCTTGGAAGATTATAAATGGGACGTAGCTCGTGAAGAATGGAATCTATTAACCCAAGAATATTTTAACAACCGAAGGTTGGATGATATAATTGTTACTGTAAATAACTACAATTACATAACTGAAATCACAGGATTAGAAGATATCGAAGTGCAAATTGTGATAGCTGAAGTTCGTAAAAATGGAACAACAGACAGAAAAATAAATATTTCTTCAAGCCAAACACTAAAAATAATTCACAATATCGCTGCTAGAAATGAGTGTATCAACTTCTTGGCAACTCAAAACTCCAATCATAATGTACTTGATATTCAGGAATTGGTTACAGAAGATTATGGCTCTTTACACAGAGATATTTCATTTATTTTCCCAATATCAGATGGCAATGGCAATGTGTATTTGATATGGGAGAGTGCAGACTTTGAAAAATCCAAAAGAACACATATCTTTAAATGTTCTGAGGAAGAGCTTGAAGATATGGAAAGTAAAATTAAAAATTTTATAGAAAGCAATTTGCGAACTCGTTCTCGACTGAATAGTAAAGAAAATGAAGACCATGAAGAAAAAAGAAAATTAAAATATTTTTGCGGAATTAATCATGACAGTGTTGAATACCAAGTTTGGGAAAACAGAATGAAGGATGCTTTACCGTTTTTAAAATAATAAATTATAATTATAGTAGAGCTAGTGCAAGCACAACTATTCAGCATGTAAAGTTTTGCAAACTTCACTTCCTGTTTTTTGCATTTGTACTGCCAAAAAAATTTACTTTATGATAAGCATTCCAAATAGCTTTGATTGCAAATCAGAACCAGAGGTATAACAAACAAAAAAGCCACTTTATGAGCGGCTTTTTCTGTTTATGTAATTGATGATACAATTACTCTGCTGCTACTTTTATTTTTATTTCGCCTGAGCTGGCTTTTTCAAATATTTTCGCTTCAATTTCTGCTGTTAATTCCGGGTTATCGCTTAGTATTTGCTTCACAGAATCGCGGCCTTGCCCTAGTTTGGTGTCGTTATAACTAAACCAAGATCCAGATTTTTTAATAATTTCGTATTCCACACCAAGGTCAATGGTTTCGCCTAAACGGCTTACACCTTCGCCATAAATTATATCGAATTCAACCGTACGGAAAGGAGGCGATAATTTATTTTTAGCCACCTTCACCTTTGTTCTATTACCAATAATTTCAACACCTTCTTTTATTTGGCCAATTCTACGAATATCTAAACGTACTGACGCATAAAATTTTAAAGCATTACCACCGGTGGTAGTTTCTGGATTGCCAAACATTACTCCAATTTTTTCACGCAATTGGTTAATAAAAATACAAACGCAACCAGTTTTATTAATAGTTCCTGTTAGTTTACGCAATGCTTGACTCATTAAGCGAGCTTGTAAACCCATTTTACTTTCGCCCATTTCGCCTTCAATTTCGGCTTTTGGTACCAAAGCAGCTACTGAGTCAATTACTATAATATCAATAGCGCCAGAGCGGATTAACGCATCCGCAATTTCTAATGCTTGCTCACCATCATCGGGCTGACTAATAATTAAATTATCTACATCAATACCCAATTTTTCGGCATAGTTTCTATCAAATGCATGTTCTGCATCAACAAAAGCAGCAATTCCACCTTTTTTTTGCGCTTCGGCAATGGCATGTAAACTTAAGGTAGTTTTACCTGAACTTTCAGGACCATAAATTTCAATAATTCTTCCAACTGGCAAACCGCCAATTCCAAGAGCTATATCTAAACTTAACGAACCTGTAGAAATAACTTGTGTTTCAACTACTAGTTTATCGCTCATGCGCATTACGGTACCTTTTCCGTATTGCTTGTCTAATTTGTCTATTGTAAGCTGTAAGGCTTTTAGTTTTTCTTTATTATCACTCATAATATTATGCTATTTTTAGTTCAAAAGTAATATTGCAATTTTTACCACTATTAATTATTTATAAACAATTTACAATGGATTGGTTTTGTTTTTAAAAAAATTATTGTTTGTTGGAATTAAATACGGTTGACCCAATTAATTCGTCATAATTAAATTGTAGGTTTCTGTTATAAACCAATATCATGTATTCATTTTCGGTATTGGCATGGTTTCCCTCTAACAAGCTTTCATCAGGCTTTTGGAGCTCCTTGTCAAAAATAGAATACAGGTATTCGTATCTTCCTTGTTTAAATGGAACTTCCAAATCGTATCGAGCCCTGCTTGCGTTAAAACTCATTTTGTACTCAGGTTTTAATTTCCAATCAGAAAATTCGCCAATAATATAAACATCGCTCGATGCAGGAATGTTTGCAATGGCACTAAGCTGAAATTGTATCAAGGCATAATCACCATCCATATCTGTATTATTTCCCTCTCTGTTAAATACTACTCGTTTTCCATTAAAATCGTTGTATTGAAAATACTGTTTGGCTCCCCTTGGTTCATCCATATTTAGCAAACAGCGGTACACCGAATCAAAATACTTAGTTCTTACATTTTGACTAAACTGACGCAAGTTCCGAATGTCAAAAAATCTAAATTCATTTCCACCATTAAACAATGTTTTATCAAAATAATTGTAATCTAATTTTCCATTGCTAGCAAATTGCGGAGCAATATCGCGCATGGCATTGTCCCAACGGTTGTTTTGTAAAATAACTACTTTAATATCTTGCAATGGATTTGGAATTAAAGTAGCATTGTAATCAATGGTAAAATTCAGTTCCTGTTTGGTAAACCTATACTCAGCTAAGGATGCTGGCCTAGCTACGGCTGAAATTTTGGTTTGATTATTTAAAATCATAAACCTGCGGGTAATAACCAAATCGGTTTCATCAAAATTTCTATACACTTTTAAAATATAATTACCTGCAATACTTGGCTTCATATTTTCGTTAGGCACTAGCACATTATAATGTACATATTTTACATAAGTATTGGTACTAAATTTAAAGTCGTTTATGTTGTCAAAACTTAATCCTTTTAAGTATAAATTTTGCTGCATATTGGTAGGCTGCCAATTTTGGTCGCAATGGATTACTGTGTACTGAAAATATTCATTATTATTCCCAATAATATCGAAACTAAGTTTTAATTGCTGACTAGAATTGAGGGTAATAATTGGATATCGCTCATCTGTTCCGTTAATGGTAAGCTGAACCGTTTGTACTTTTTTATCATAAATTACATTGTCAATACCTCCTTGGGCAAACAATATGATGCTTTTAAAAAAAAGAATGGTTAAAATACTGTATTTCATTAATTCAAATAAACGAAAAAAAAATTCAATTAGCCTATTTTTGAAAAAAATTGATGCCATTGAAAAGTAAAATTACACTAATTACTATATTTGTAAATATTAGTACACTAAAAATTAAAGATGATAATAATTAGAGCTACCCAAAAATTACTGAATACACAACGCATAAAACCGTTAGATATAGATTTACAAGAAACAAAAATTACCACACTTGGGCAATGGTATGCTAATACAGTTACTAGCTCGTTTAAAGGAAAAAGTTTTGTGGTTTATGTGCATTACGAAAGTTTAATAACTGTAATTACCATTGGCAAAACCATAAAAAAAACATTTCCCGAGTTTGAAAAACGTTTAAAAAATTTACTTACCCGATTTTCGTTTCCTACCGAATTTGTAAATGAACAATTGATTTCATTTAATGAATACCAAATAACTAAAACCAATAGCCGCAAAATGCTTGGGCAAATGAATGGCATTATAGATCAGGTAATTACAAGAATGTATAGTTATGAAAATTTTGAAGACATAGATTTAGAAGACGAAGAAAATATTTTGATGAACTATGTGCATGGAAATATGCCAAACAAGTATTTTACACCTGCCAGGTATTGGAACAATTATTTTATGGGAGAAGATCCATTTAAAGTAGAACAATTGGGTGCGAAAGAAGACGACATAATTAAATTGGTTTTTAATGAAAACAAGTTGAGCAGAAGTGAAAACCTGCATATGGAAAACCAATTAATGAAGCTTCAAATAGAAGATATTTTAGGAGGCCAAATAATGAGTGGCAGCGATATGGAGATTCCTACAGAAATTGAGAATATGTTTCTGAAAAATATTATTGAGTTTGAAAAACAGGCTAAAAACAGCAAAGAAACCTCGGTTTTTGAAATGCTAGGTAAGCCAAAACTAAAACTAGCAGCTGATTTAACCGAAAAACAAATCAAAACAGAGTTGAACAAGGTTAATTTATTGCTAGAAAAAAAATTAATACACCTTGATTTTTTGGCCAACTATAGCGATTTAGTTAAGTATAAATTTATAACTGAAGAGTTAATTAACCATACCACGCATACCTTAAATTTACCTGGCATGGTTACTCATTTTATTTACGAAGAGTTTCATCCTAATAGCGAATTTGAAATAAAAAATCACATCAGACATTTCATAAACGGTTTGTTAAATAATGATTTAGAGCTTTCGCATTTTAAATTTATTTGTAACGAAAATTTTGTATTGAACAATGAACCAATCAATTTAGATGAACTTTACGAAAAGGTAAAATTATTTCAATTAATAAACAATACTGACGAAGTATCGAATTTTAAAAAGAAGGAATTGGAAGTAAACGAAAGTGAAAATAAAGCCATAGTAATAGGTCTTTTAGAATTTAAAAAAGCTGGTGTAAAGGTAAAAACTAAAATACCAATGGAGTTTAAGCTGGTTAAATCTATTGATTGGTGGGAAATTTCAGGCTTAAATTTTGAAATGCTTAACTAACCATAAAAACCTTATAATCTGCTTATTACAAGCGGTTAATTAAAGGTTATTTCATTTAATAAATGCAAAAAACGCAATGACTCCAATTGGGGTCATTGCGTTTTTTATTTATACCGAAATCCAAATTATACCGCTTTGATGAATAATGCATTCCAATATATTTTATGGCGGCATAATACCATCTAGGATTTACGCCAAAAGCATTGGTCTAATTTGTAAATCAAAATGGTATTATTTTACTAAAATGGTATATCGATTTGATTTGGTGGTAATATATGGTTCGGTAGAAACCACTCTAATGGTATAATAACCTGGTTGTTTTATTAAATCTTCCTTTAGTTCAAGTTCCAAAACTCCTCTGTCAAAGTCAGAATAGGCAACAAACGACTCATTAAAGGTTGTGTTTTCCTTAGTAATTTGCAAAACAGTGTGATTATTTGCGCCATAAAGCCCCAGTAATTCAAAATTTACTAAAATTTTATCGCCTAAACTATAGGCACTATCTACCCTAAAGCCATTCAAGTTAATAGTAGGTTTTAAGTTATAGGTAATTAATTCATTGACGTTATTTTCATTATCAATACAAGTTAAATAGCCATTTTCTAAGTAAACAGAGTTGATATCTTTTTTAAATAAACCAACCGAAGTCCAATGGGTTCCGTCATGATGGTGATAAAATACTTTTCCATTTTTAGTTAAAATATAAAAACCATTGCTATCGGCCAATACATTGGCAATAATGGTATCATTTAGTCCCCAATTTAACGATTCGTAGTTTAAACCATTGTTATTGGTTTTTACTATTCCCCTCATTTCTGAAGCTATAAATAAAACTTGTTTGTAATTTTGAGTATAATAATTTACGCTTGAAATTTTTGGTACAAAGCCACTTTCGTTTATTTCGCTCCAAATATTATTGCTATTATTTAATTGATAAACTCCTGTTTTCGAAACACAAAAAACCTTATCGCCAAACGATTTGATAACATAAGCCGAAGGAATAATTAATCCTTTATTGATGGTTTCAAGTGAAACATTTTTTTGTAAAGCATTTTTCATTTTTAACCTTACTACCCCAAAATTATTTGAGCAGATAAAAATATACTTTCCTCTATTGGCCACGCCTGTGCAAGCTTGGTTTGTAATTTGAGTGCAATTATTTGAATCGCTATTGTATAAAAACAGTCCATTATCAGTTGCTAATAAGAAGCTATTATTCACTTTAACTACATCGTTTATGGTATTTAAACTAACCGAAAAATCATTAAATAATTGTTCATTACTGTTATTACTATTTATAATAAATCCTTCTTTTGAAAAGGCAGTAATTTCGTTGGAACTGCTATTAAATAATTGGATAATACCATACGCTTTTTTATTTGCCCCTAAACCAACCGAGTTATTTGAAGCTAAGTTTAATTGAAAGCAACTACCCAAAGCATCGTTATACACCACAGTTTCCTCATTTAAGAAATTTATATTTTTGCAGTAATTACTCAATACAATTTTTTGATTAAGTTGATCATCAATCTTTACTAATTTATTTTGTTTATTAATGTATAGGTTATTATTATCCACGTCAATCATTTCATCTGTTTTTTGTAGATTACATATCAAGGCAGTATTTTGATTATTGATGGTAAATTTATTTAATGCGGTGGGTGTTCTATAATAAAGGGCATCGTTTTGTCTAACAATTTGTAAGGCAGAATCTATTTTGCCTTTTGGAACAAATATTTTATCAGTGCCCAATTCATAAATATCATTTAAAAACGAAACCAACAACAAAGTTTGGCCACCAAAACATTGTTTCATGGTTTTTGGAGTTCGAATTGTTTTTTTATTTGATAAAGTAAAAACCCTATCGGAATACACCACAGCAATTTGATTATCCAAATGGCTAACCCCAATAATTTTACTAATAGTATCATTTATTTTAAACTTGGTCCATAATTTATTGGCAGCTAACCAATATATATTTTTAGTATTCCAAGCAAAAAGAGTGTCATGGTGTACTAAAAATCCATTTACGTTTGAAAGGTTTAGGTTTTCTACTTCTGTACCTGATTTTTCATGAAAACAATATGCGGTGCCATTTTTACCTAATACAAATATTTTCGAATTAAATGAAACAGCTTTGCTAATGACTAATGCATTTGGCAAATTAAAAGCCCTTACATTACTTATTTTAAATAAAAAAATAAGTACTAAAATAGTTAATGAATTGATGCTTAAAAAGCGTGAAAGCTTTTGGGTCGATTTTAAACTGGTAGAATTTTTCATATTTTTATTTAATCGGCTATTATTTTTATTCAAACGGTATTCAAATGTATTTAAACAGATTATGTAATCAAGATTTATTTTCAATATTTTATAAAAATAATTCTAAGTTTAACTAGGTTTAATCCACTACATTGTTAAAGACTTAAAATAAATTATAAATGAAAAAAAGTAATATTTTATTAAAACAATAAAACAGAGTAAACCAAACTAGCGCTTGATAAAATTTGGCGAAAAAATGCTTAGCAAAAAGAATTAACTGCCCACCTAAAAAAGTCTGAATAAGAGAAAAGTAAATGGTTTGATTGAAATGGTAAAAAGCTGCTTACACCGCTTTGATGCATAATACAGACCAATATATTTGATGGCTCCCTAAAAGCTTTCGCATAAGCGTCAAGGTAAGGAAAACACCAGGAGGAGTTTAATATCATTAGCCCCGAATGAAATTCGGGATTAAAAGTATGGATAAAAACACCAAAAATCCCACAACATTTTCGCAAAGCCTTCGGCTTTGCGCAAATATTGTGGGATTTTTGTAAAACAGGTTGCGTTTATTTTTCAACGGGTTAATCCCGTTGTTACAAAAGTATCGTTCCTACGGAACTTTAAGGTTTATAAATATTTACAAGAAAAAACCATAAATTAAGATGACGCCAATGAGAAAGCTTTCTGGAATAATACCGTCTATGATTTACGCCAAACGCACTGGCATAATTGGCCCAATTATAAATCGGGGCAAAGCAATAGGGTACTTCTGCGAGCCCTACTTTTAGGATTGTTTATGAGTATTACCATGCTTATTTCGTGGGAACCACCTATTACAACCTTTGAAACTGGTACATCGTAGCTATAGCCAATTCTAAAATTTGGTAGTTTTATTCCAACTAAAAATATCATGGCATCAGCATTTCTAGACGTTTGCCTTAACCAAGTGCCAATGGTAAAGGACTTATTTTTTAAATACAAGCCTAAATTAACTTGATAAAAGTTAAGCTGACTCATAATTAAAATATTGGGTGAAAGTATTTTATCGTTTTCGCTGTACCTAGTTTTATTTAAAAAAACATTCAGTCCTAAATTGGTGGAATATCTTCTTGACAGCGGAACTTCATTGCTTCCATTACTGGTATTAAACAAAGTTTGATTTGGTTCAAATAAATTATGAATAGCAAAACCACCATAAAAATATTTATTATAGGCCATGGTTCCAAATGAAAAATTAGGAAACATTACACCTTGTATATTTAAGTTTGCTAAATCTTTGGAAGGCACATCGGTAAAGCCAATAAATTCGTTTAACTGATCGCCAAACCGAAGTTTTGTAATATCGTAGGTGCGTTGAATTACGGCTCCTTGTAAGGCTGTATTTAACGACCATTTACGACTAACGGGAATATTATAAGAATAAACACCTGCTAAGGAAACAGTTTGCAAAAAACCATCACCAGCCAAATCGTAACTTGCTAATAATGCTAAACCACCGTTGTATTTTGATGAATACCCATCAATGGAAATGGCCATTGTTTTGTAATTATTATTTAGGGCGGTGTATTGTGTTCGAGTAGCACTTGCAATTCTTATCTTTCTTTCAGCACCAGCAAATGCAGGGTTGGTATAAATTGGTGATGCATAAAACTGACTTAACTGCGCATCTTGAGCAAGCAGCATATTTACACTCAACCATAAATAAATGGTAGAAAGTGTTTTGAATAGAATGTGTATATGGCTTCTCATTTTAAAAAAAATTAAACTGAATAGATTGAATATTATTTACCTATAATCTTATTAGCGCATGAGGGTAACATTACCGTTAATTCGATAAGATTTACCAGAGTAACCTACTGCTTCAATTATATAAACAAACACATCAGGTGTAAGTAAAGTGTTTTTATGGGTTCCATTCCAACCTTCTTGCATGGAGTTTGAAACAAATATTTCTTCACCCCATCTATTATAAATGGTCATTTTTAAACTTTTAATTCCATGCCCAACTGGCATAAATAAATCGTTTAAACCATCATTATTTGGCGTAAAAGCATTTGGCATAAATATGTCTTCATCCTTAATATTAATGGTTTTTGTTAAAGAATCTTTACACCCAAATATATTAGTAGCAGTAAGTTTAATTTCCGTTTGGCCTGTATCGGTAAAAATAATATTGGCATTTTGGGCAAATATTTTGTTTACAGTACTTTTATCAAAAATCCAAAATACCTTATCCTTATTATCTCCTAAATACTGAAAATATACACTTTTATCTTTATAAAAATCTTGTTCGGTAGGAGTAAATGCTACGACAGGATTACTTATAGCTTTTATTTTCATATAAAATGAATCAGTAATATTACTACACGTATTTTCCGAAATTTTTACCGAAAATATGGTGTCTCTTAAAATTTTTACTTTAATAGAACTAGCTATATCGCCTGTGCTCCACAAATACTTATCGCCATTGCCAGCAGTTAAAGTAACCGAATCGTTAATACAAGCAGCTAAGGGATAATTGATAAGAAAATTTGGCCTATTTACCAGCACTTTTGCTAGCACTTGATTTCCAGTACAACTTAAAAAATTTGTTTCTATTACTGAAATGTCAAATAAGCCCGGTTGGTTTAACCAATCTACAAAAATTTCAGCTGTTCCATTTCCCGATTTAATAACACCACCAGTTACACTCCACACATATGTAGAACCTGCATTTTGAAGTACCGCATACTTTACATTTTTTTCACTAGGACAAACATTATCAATAATTTGCGCATTGACATTGCTTAGTAAGCAAAAAAAACTAATTAATGATATGACGGTAATTTTAAACAAGTTACTTTATCCTTATAAATTGTGTTATATAAATGATTAGGGAATTTTTTAAGAAAATAGGTTTTAGTAAACCATTGCTAAATTTTATTGAAGTGATTGGTAATAAAACTAATGTTGAATATAAAACCAACTTTATAAATTTATTTTAAAAGGCTTGGATAAATAAAATACAGTTGCATTTAATTATCAGCATCAATTTAATAAGTAGTAATTTTAGGCCTCCATCTCTCCTGCCAATGCAGAAGAGATTTTGGCCTAAAATATTGCAATAATTAGTATGCTAAGTAAAAGCTTTAATGCTATGAGCTAACTTCTAACTAGTAGTGAACAATAGAACCTGTGCTAGGCTTAGGAAATACTGTTACTGCTGCTGAACCAGATTTAGTTCCTGAACAACCAAATCTATCTGTAATAGTAGTTACACCATATGTTTTAACACCTGCAGTTGTAAATACTTGAGAATTGAAACTATATGAAGCAGTTGAAGTAGTTAGGTTTCTTGGTGTTCCAGCCTCTGTGTAATTTACTGTCCATGGTGAATAACCAGTAAAGCTTAAATTTAATGGGTTACCAGTTGTTGCAGAATTTAAACAGATAGAATCCGTTCCACTTAATACCACTGTTGGAGGTGCTAAACGAACTACAATTAATTGAATTGGATCACCAGGACAACCTAGAAAACTAGACTCCACTACGGTTATGGTATCAATACCAGGTGTTGATGACCAATTAACTGTAATTGAATCACTATTTCCTCCACTTGTTTTGGTTGCATTTCCACTAAAGGCCCAAGAAAAAGTACTTCCTACCATCCCTGTAATTTTGTAAATTTTGTTAGTAGATCCTGAACAAATTGAATCAATTGGAGAAGTGCTTTGTGCATTTGCTTTACCGATTGAAAAAGCAGCTAGTACTAAAACTAGTAAAACGTTTACTGTAGTAATTTTTTTTGGTTGATTTTTAGACTTATATTTATTTTTTGTTGTTATTTTTAATAATGAAATAGGACTGCACCAGTTGGTAGTGGCGAAATACTTACATTTTGATTTTTAGTAAATGAACAGCCCATATTTGATGTTTGTTGTAAAGTTACAGCTCCAATTCCAGCTGCTCCCCATTTAATAGTAACGGTATTGTTTAAACTACTTCCTATAATAGTACCTCTTGTAACACCCCATAAATAAGTGTTGGCATTAACAGCAGGTACTGTGTAACTTTTTATTTTGGTTGAACAAGGTATTGTATCACCCGAAACTATGGGCGATGGCAAAGGATTGATTGTTAACTTCACAGAATCGCTTTTATTAGCGCATCCAAAATTATTATTGGTACTCAATATTAAATTTACAAAGCCTTGAGCTTTTTCAGCAATTGTTGGACTGTATGATGCCTTCAAGGTTCCGTCATTAGGATTAAATACTCCCAATCCTCCACTCCATTTTCCAACTGAAGCAATTTGAATTTGACCATTTAAATTAAAGGTATTTTGAGAACTACAAATAGCAGTGTCGTTACCAGCATTTGCTACAAAAGCACCCGAAAAATTACTTACAATAACTGTATCGCGGGTGATAAAACAACCCAACGAATCGGTGGCTGAAATTATGTGACTACCAACTGCCAAACTTTTTGAACTAGCAGTTCCACCACCACTCCATGTATAACTATATGGCGATAATCCACCGGATATACTTGAGTTAACAAGAGTTGATGGCGAACCAAAACATATTTTTACGCTATCTGGTAGCGTTACTTTTGGATTATCTACAATGGTAACTGAAGCGGTATCACAACTTGTTGTGTTAACACATCCACCCATTACAGTTCCACATACTCTGTATTTTAAAGTAATTGGATAAGTAACAGAAGTAGGAGTAATTCTAACAGAATCGCAGTTAGAAGTACAGCTTAAAAAACCATTATTAGTAACATTATTAGGCACTGAGTTCCAAACTAAGCCAGAGTTTACCACATAGCCACCTGCTTTTAAATAAACCCCACAAGCCACAGAGCTTATTAAAGTACCTGTAATATTTGGCTTTGGAATAGCCGTAATTCGATATACATTGGCATTACCTCCAGGTTTACAAAATGTAATTCTATGCGGACCAACACCAGTTAAACAAACTGCTTGACCAAACTGTTGAGGTGTTCCGCAGCCAATAGTATAAGCTAATGCACCACCAGGAATAGCCCCTGAAATGATATTAAGTTTTATTCCATTAGAATTGGGGCTAATGGTTACATTAAACTCTACACAATTATTATCTGAACAACATGAACCAGCTCTTGTAATAGATCCACTTGTCCAAATACTATCCTTACTTGCTGTTAAATTAATATTTACAACTGGCGTTCCACCTGTGCAAGCTTGAGCAAATAAATTGTGGTTACACCATAATTGAGTGGTAACTAAAAAACAAAATGTAAATGTTAGTTTTGGCAATGTAAAATCAACATAAACAACCATTGCTTTTACGATACAAAAGCATGGTGAATAATTGTTTGAAATTGATTTTTTAAAAACTATCATTTTATTTAAATTGCTGTTTTTATTATTTAATCTGTTGTAAAATGTATTTAAATAAACACATCTGTCAAGAAATATTTGTACTTATTTGTAAAAAATAATATCGCCTTTATACTATATTAATTTTAAGCATTAAATGTGTGTCCTAAAATCACTTCATTAAAATAATAATATAAAAACATCCATTTAAATACCTTAAACTACAACTTAAATAGCTTTTAAACAATAAACGAATGTTTGTTAGTTTCGGATTTTCTAATCTCAAAAAAAATTTGTGGAGGCTTTTAATAAGTAAAAATAATTGATTGATAGAAGAATTAAGACGAAAAAAGGTGCTAATTAAATTGAAAAAACAAGCCAACAAGGCAAGTAATACTGCTTCAATAAATAATATAGTACAATGTATTTTGTAGCGCCAGATAGCTATCAAATTGGCGTCAACTTATAAAGAAAACTTTATGGAGCTATCGGTGGAGTTTAATACGAATAGTCGCTAGTGAAACTAGTGGTTATATTTATTAGTAAACACGACTAAAACCCTAAAATATTTGACAAAGCCCTCAACTTTACGCAAATGTTGTGGGATTTTTGTAAAATAGGTTGCGTTCATTGCTTCAACAGGTTAATCCCAATAGAAGCGATCGGGAACGTTGTTACAAAATATTCCGTTCCTCTGGAACTTCAATATTTATAAATGTTTTAAAAAACCATCAATTAAATTGACACCAAAGCGATATCTATCGGGAATATACCATTTAATTCCTCCCTTTGGCGGGAGCATTCGACTAATTTGTAAATAAAATATTATTAATACTAAACTGCAATACTCATGGTGTTTAAAATTTCTTCTAAAATATCGCGATTATTACTTAGGCGAGGTACTTTATGCTGACCACCTAATTTTTGTTTGTTTTTAAGCCAATTGCTAAAAGTTCCTCTTGGCAATGCATGAATTTTGGGCAATAACATGGCCATGTCTTTAAAACGTTTGGCTTCGTAATCACTATTATTTTCTTTTAAATAATTGTCTAAATATATAGTAAACTGCTCTAGGTTTTCAGGTATTTTATCAAACTCAATTAACCATTCGTGCCCGCCTTTTTGATTTTCATCCATGTAAATTGGAGCCGCTGTATAATCAACTATGTGAGCACC
The DNA here is from genome assembly GCA_041730515.1 of Methylacidiphilales bacterium. Classification (GTDB taxonomy): domain Bacteria; phylum Bacteroidota; class Bacteroidia; order UKL13-3; family UKL13-3; genus JAAFJM01. The sequence goes on from JBGSBN010000025.1 coordinate 23,794, forward strand.
TAAGTTTTTACAAGCCATACTAATGGCGTTGTCGGCATTTTCAATCATCAGCTCTTCGCCAAATGCATTGATAAAATGTTTGGTTCTGCCAGTAATTTTAAACCTATATGGTTTAGTTGATGTAAACTTAATGGTATCACCTAGTATGTATCGCCAAAGGCCGGCATTGGTGCTAATTATTAAGGCATAATTTTCGTTCATTTTTACCTCGCCAATGCTTAATGTATTTGGGTTTTCTTTGCCATATTCACTCATTGGCATAAACTCGTAAAACACCCCATAATCAAGCATAAGTAGCATGTCATCGCGGTTTAAATCATCTTGAATTCCAAAAAATCCTTCCGAAGCGTTATAAGTTTCTAAATAATTAATTTGATTCGATTTGATTAAACGCCTAAAACGCTCGCGGTAAGGGGTAAAACTAACGCCACCATGAATATAAAGTTCCATGTTTGGCCAAATATCGGTAAGGCAATTTTTACCCGTTAGCTCATACAGTTTTTCAATTAAAACAATGGTCCAAGTAGGAACGCCCGACATATTGGTAACATTTTCGTTTAAAGTAGCATTAGCCATTTTTTCAACCTTTTCATCCCAATTATTCATTAACGCTATAGCCAATTCTGGCGTGCGTAAATATTGAGCCCAAAAGGGCATATTTTGCATCATTACTGCCGACAAATCGCCATAAAAACTCTCATCGTTTAGTTTATTTACATTATTGCTCCCTCCTATTACCAAACCTTTGCCATCAAATAAATTGCTATCAGGATTTTGTAATAAATAAAATAACAAAGCATCTTTACCACCTTGGAAATGGCATTCGTCTAAACTTTCGTGGGTAACAGGTATAAATTTACTTTTATCGCTAGTAGTTCCCGATGATTTGGCAAACCACCTGGTGTCGCTTGGCCAAACTACATTTTGTTGGCCTTGCAATATTTGATCGATATAAGGTTTAAAACCATCGTAATTGGTTACAGGAACTTGTTTTTTAAAGTCTTCGTAGTTTTTAATATTACTGAAATTGGCTTTGCTACCAAAGTAAGTAAGCTCTGCATGGCGTAGCAACTTGGCAAGTTGTTCTTCTTGCACAGCATGTGGTTCAAGCATTATCCTATCAATAAACGGAACCCGTTTTTTTAAGTACCAGCTTACTAATGAATTTACGATAGGCATGAGCAATTTTACTTAAAAAAAACCAAAAACAGAGAAAAAAAATTTTCTACTGAAAAAGAATAGTTAATTTCTTGCAATGAATAGATAATTAAAGTTCGTTTTAAAGTAAGTTAGATAGGAAAATTTTCTTTAGAATATCAATATAATGATGCGAATTGACTCGCTTTTTAAACAAGAAATGAACCAGATAGAAAACATAGCCTGTAAACTATGTAACCTATGTAGCAACTATCCGTAGAGTTAGCGAAGTGATCTACGGATTTTAAATGAAAGGTAGTGTCTCTGACACGGGCTAACAAAACAAGTCTGGAGACTCTCTACTCATTTTAAATACGTAGTCGCCCAGCAATAGCTCGGCTTCAGACTACGCATAGTGGGATAGATAATTAAAGTTCGTTTTAAAGTAATTTGGAGCGGAAATTTTCTTTAAAATATCAATAAATAATGATGCACAATGTTCGCAACTATCCGTAGAGTTAGCGAAGCGTTCTACGGATTTTAAATGAAAGGTAGTGTCTCTGACACGGGCTAACAAAACGAGTCTGGAGACTCTCTACTCATTTTAAATGCGTAGTCACCCAGCAATGGCTCGGCTTCAGAATCCACCACTTCCATTGACTTCATTTTGTCGACCATGGCGCCTTCGTTCTTCTTAACATCATCCTCGACTACATCCCATTTACGTTTTCTGCCTTTAGATTTCAAGGAGAATTTGGCATG
>JBGSBN010000026.1:0-24680 GCA_041730515.1 Methylacidiphilales bacterium
ACAAATTATGTATATAATTCCTCAGTTAATTACAGATCTGCCGGTGGGACTTATAGAACTATTAATAGTGAATCTACTAATAATGGAGCTTTCATTGCGCCAATGGCCTTAGATTCTTCAATGGATGTCTTGTATTCAGACTATTCAAATGGTACAACTTATCAAATAGCAAGATACAAAAACCTTAAAACAGGTACGGTTAATAAATTTATTTTAACAAATGCTTTATTAACAAGTTCACCTACTGCCCTAACAGTTTCAAAATATACTACTACTTCAACTACTTTATTGGTAGGAACTAGACTAGGAAAGATTTTAAGAATTACTAATGCGAATTTAGTTCCAGCATGGACAGAAATTGTTAATCCAAACTCTGTTGGAAGTATTTCAGATATAGAATACGGAACTTCTGATAGTGAAATTTTTGTTACGTATCATAATTATGGTGTTGTTAGTATTTGGTATACTAATAATGGAGGAACAACTTGGCAAAATAAAGAAGGGAATTTGCCAGATTTACCAGTAACGTTAGCATTGTTAGCAGGTGCAATTAATCCAAATGGTGCTAATGTATCAACTGGAGGAGGTAATAAATTAAACTGAACTGCAATACGAGGAGAAATAAACTGAACAATAGTATCGATATATGCTTTTGCGCGAGCAGCACTCATAAATGGATTGGTTAACATGGCTAACGAATCAGCATTTCTGCCAGCACCAGCACTTGGAAAATTAATTCCTTGAACAGTTGGTCTATCCCACCATTCCCAAGGTGAACCTTCAGCAGGGAAACTTGAAACAAATGGATATAAGTTTTTAATTCCACCAGTAAGTGCTAAAGCTCTTGTAGAAATAGGGTCATTGTAAACACCACCATTTATTTTATTATTAATACCTAAAGAGTTTGCAAAAGGAATAACAGAACCAGCACCTGAAGCACTTTCAATTACTGTAGCGCCTGTAGTTGGAACAATTACGTTTCCTGTTCTGTAAGGAGCAAATCTATCTGTTGGGCAATGTAAACCAATAATTGGTAAAGTAGCATTATCCATCCAAGTAGTATCGCCCATAGCACCACCATAGTTAAATACCATATGTGCATTTCCAGAAACGGCAGGATCGCCTGAATAATTTAATGCACCAATTCCAGGAATTGAAACACCACCTATACCATTCCAATCGCCTAATGAATCAACATTTACCATAGGAGTAAAATCACCTCTTTGGAATTTAAGTCTTCCTTGAATCTCGTTTTTGCTACTAACAGCAGCTAAGCCTAAAGCAACATATCCACCAGTACCTTGACCACCAACCACAATTCTTGAAGTATCAATTTTATAAGTTTCAGCATTTACTCGCATAAAACGAATTGCATTTCTTACATCTTGAATTGCACGGTAAGTAGCTTTAATCAATTGTTCAGTAGCAGCAGCAGATGCGGCATTAGGGTTCCATCCTAAACGGTAATTAACTGCCATTACCACATAACCACGTTTTGTTAAACGATTAGCTAATTCTACAATAGAACTATCGTCTTTGTTTCCAGTTGGCTGTTGGTTAATAATAGCTGGTAAATAACTACCAGTTGATGCCAAAATAATCAACGGTCTTTTAGCCGCAGTATCTCCTTCTGGTTGGTAAATATCGCAACGTAATTTAGAAGTAACAATTGGAGGTGATGGAGCAAAAATATTGATTGATCTGTTAGAATCATACTCAATATTAGCTGTTTTTAATACGTTTGCAAAAACCTCATCAACATAACGTTTTTTTTGTGCATTTGCATTCATGCACGTAGCAATCAATGCAAGGACTGTAAATAAATTTAGTAAATTCTTTTTCATTTTATATGTTTGTTTGTGTTAGGGCAAATAAATGATATTTTAGCATAACAAAAAACAAGTTTTTTATGGAAGGCATTAAATGACAAATATTTAATTTAAAATTAACTATATAAAATCGCCAATCAACGTTTCAAGTGTTAAACCAGGGCCAAAACCACAAGCAAATACTTTTCCTTTTCTTTCCTCAAGTTGCATTTGAGCTAATACAAATAAAATGGTAGCAGAACTCATGTTGCCATAGTTTTTCAAAACATTAAAAGAAGCAGCTACATCATTTAAACTCAAACCTAGTTCCGCTTTGATGGTTTCAATTATTTTTCTACCGCCAGGATGAATAGCCCAATTATTGATATCGTTTTTGGTTAATTGGGCTTGAGCCAAAACACCATTTAATAAATTACCAATTCCCGATTTTATTAAATCAGGAATAAAAGCGCTTAAGGTCATTAAAAAACCTGTTTCCGATAAATGCCAAGCCATATCGGCTTTACCATTAAGTACTACTTGACTGTAAAACGAATTTAATTCAATAGCATGCTGATGCCTAGGTTTGGAAGTGATAATAGCAGCAGCAGCACCATCGGCAAAAAGTAAATTGGCTGCTATATTATCCATGGTAAATTTATTTTGAAAATGAAGGGTACAAAGTTCAACCGATACCACCAAAACTTGATGGTTTTCATTTTCAGCACAAAAAGCATTTGCCATTTTTAGCGCATGAAAAACTGCGTAACAGCCCATAAAATTTACCGAAGTTCTGTGAGTATTATTTGATAAATTTAGTTGCTCCATTAATATCAAATCTAAACCTGGAGCCGCCATTCCAGTGCAACTAATTGTAATTAAATGCGTAATTTTTTTTAACTCGTCCTTGTTGTTTAAACAATTGTTTACTGCATCTATACACATTGGCGGTGCCACTTTAAAAAAAAGCTCCATTCGTTTATCTATGCTTGGAAAAGGCTCTTGTAAATTATTGGGCAGAAGTAGATTTTCTTGTAATGATTGATGATAATCGGGCACTGCACTGTAGCGTGTTTCAATACCGCACCTTTCGTACATTAAAGCAATTTTACGTTTTTCCTCAAATGGAATTTCATAAAAATTTTGCATGTAACTGCTTACTTCCTTTTGAAGCATTTTATAAGGAGCAGTAGCTGTTCCAATTTTATTTATAAACCCCATTTAGTATATATATGTTTAAAATATATTTCTGTAAAAAAATAGCTTGCCAACAATAAAGATGACAACATATTCATGCGCATTGTGTTTTCAAAATTGGCATTTTTAAAATCGTTAAAAACTTGGTATGCCCACCATAAAAAAAAGGCAACCACAGGAAATAAAAATGCTTGAAACCAATAAAAATGTAAAAATTGAGGAGTGCTAATTTCTGTTTGAATAAAAAATAAAACAGTAGCAATTAAAAATAAAATAGCGCTAAAAATAAAAGTGCCTTTATATCCTAATATGATGCTAAGGGTAATATCGCCAGAGGCTTTATCTTGCTTATGCTGATAAATTTGCGATAACGGATAAGTAGCACCAATAAGTAAAGAAGGAACAAAGAAAATAAAATTTGGAAACATTTCCATTTTCAAATCATTGGTTAAAAATAAAAACAAAACTGCGTACAAATAACTACCCTGAAAAAAGCTAACAGTTATCCAACTTGCAAAAGGATATTTTTTAAGCCTAATGCCTTTAAAACTATAAGCCCTAGAAGCTAAAACGTATATCATAATTAGTAATGCAAATGATATACTTACGAAAAAACATAGCATAAGGCCCAAAAGATCAAAAATAAAACTAGCATAAAACAAGTTTTTAGTAGCCTTTGGTGGGTTTTTTAAACCGCCAATGCTTTCTGTATCGTTATCCATATAACTATTATAACCATTGCTAGCTGGGTATATAAAAACATGTAAAGCCACAAAAGCAATAATGGCATTAAATAAATTTATCTCGTTTAACGAAGCCAAGGCAAATAAATACACAGGCATCAGGAAAAAACTAAACGGAATACGTAAAAGTTTTAAGGTGTTTTTATCAAAAAAAAGAATCACATTGCATATTTACAACTTTGTTTTGTAATCAATTGTATATTTTAAATTTTAAATGTTATAAATGTCACATATATTACATTATACCGCTTTTACGCGTTATTGATACAATTTTTTTTGCTCCCGAAAGCTTTCGGGAATAATACCATCTAAGATTTACACCCAACCCATTAGCCTAATTTGTAAATCAAGATGGTATTATCATAAAATAAACTTAATTGTTATTTTAAAACAGTAGTATTTTTTCAAGTATTTATACATTCGTAAAAAATTACCACTATGTCGAGAGCTATACAACCACATATTCTTTTAGTAAAAGATGAAACCAGTTTAGGTTTTTTAATTAAAGAAACCTTGCGTTTGGAGGATTACACAGTAAGACTTTGTAAGGACGGTGAAGAGGGCCTTAACTCATTTATGAATGAACGTTTTGACCTTTGTGTTTTTGATGTAAATATGCCTAAACTAAGTGGTTTTGAATTGGCCAAACAAGTAAGAACAAAGGACCATCACATTCCTATTATTTTTTTAACTGCCAACTCATCGGAAAGCGATAAATTAAATGGCTTTGAAATTGGAGCTGATGAATACATAACCAAACCATTTAGCACACCTGAATTGTTAGCACGCATAAAAGCAGTTCTAAAACGAAGCACTGCCAGGCCTGAAACTGAATTAGCTGCAAAAGATGAAGTAATAAGCATTGGAAATACTACCATAGACATTGTAAATAATACTTTAGTGGTAAATGGTACCCATAAAAAAATGAGCAATACAGAAGGTGTGCTTTTAAAGCTAATGATAGTAAATAAAAATGCTTTATTGCCAAGGGCTAATATGCTGCTACATGTTTGGGGTAGAAACGATTTTTACACTGCCCGAAACCTTGATGTTTATATCAACAAAGTTAGAAAACTAATTAAAGAAGACGAAACCATAAGCATTGAAAATGTTCATGGCAGCGGCTTTAAACTCATTGCTAATTAAACAATTAGATGTTAAATTCGCTGTCTAAAACTTTAGCTAATTCTCTGTCTTTTTCAGTAATGGTATTTCCTGCATCATGGGTGGTTAAGGTAACATGTACTTTGTTATAAACGTTTGTCCATTCTGGATGATGATTCAATTTTTCGATGGAAAAAGATACTTTTACCATCCATGAAACAGCTTCGACAAATGATTTAAAAACAAAGGTTTTAGTCAACTTATTATTTTCTTCTTTCCAGTTATTCATAGTTATTTTATTTTATATAATACGGGTTTACTTGGGCTTGCATCACTTTCGAACGAAGCAATTTGCATATTAATTAAATACAAACCATCAGCTATGGAATTATCAATAAATACCATTTCTGTTATGGTAGCGTCCATCCTTGTTTGATGAGGATATTGCCAAAAAGCACGATGGGTAGCCAAAGCTCCACCATCCTCTTCCCTATCTACCGAAGGTAAGTCAACTAACAAATGCTTTACATTATTTTTTGCTAAAAATGTTCCTAATGCCGGCTCTAAATAAGTTGGGTTATTACCTGAATATTGTCCTAATTTTTTATCGTTACTATTTGGCAGGGTTCTTATAACCAAAGCATTTGCGGTTTTATTGTAATGCTTTGCAATGCTTTCGTTGGTAACTATCCAATCACCATTTTCTATTTGATTTGGCGTAACTGAAATTACCTGAGCAATGGCAAAAAATTGCTTTAAAGTTTGGTTGATGGTAATTCTTTCGTGGCTAATATGTCCCACACATTCAGTATGAGTTCCATTCCCATGGGCATTCAAAAATAAATTTTCGCAATTACAAGCACCACCTTCCTGCACCGACCCAACAAAACTTCCTACTTTTACTGGTTCAAACTTTGGATTAGCTATATAAAACGCATTTGGATTATTTTCTCCACTAAATAAAGGCAGCGAAATATCGAAAGGCTCAGCTAAATTAGCCGAGTATTTGGTTTCATTATGTTCAAATTGAATTATCATTTGGTTTGCAATATAATACCAATTGTATATACAAAATAGTCGAACACTATTTTGTATATTACAATGGTTAATGCCGCTCCAACAGATATAGATAATAGGGCTAAAAAAAATGAATAAGCGGTATAAAGTAATAGCCAATAAAAAAGCCTGCAAGAAAATCTTACAGGCTTTAATTTTATAAAAATAATTTTACTCTACAGTAACAGACTTAGCCAAGTTACGAGGTTGATCTACGTTACATTCACGTAAAACAGCAATATGATAACTTAATAATTGCAACGGAATGGTAGCAATTAGAGGTAACATTGACTCTTCGCAAGCAGGGATATAAATAACATGATCGGCCATTTCAGCCACATGCTTATCGCCTTCGGTTGCTATAGCAATAACTTTACCTTTACGTGCTTTTACCTCTTGAATATTACTTATTACTTTTTCGTAATTAGCATTTTGCGTAGCAATAACTACTACTGGCATTTCTTCGTCAATTAAGGCAATAGGACCATGTTTCATTTCAGCAGCAGGGTAACCTTCGGCATGAATGTATGAAATTTCTTTCAATTTTAAGGCACCTTCTAATGCTACAGGGAATCCATATCCACGACCAAGATATAAGAAGTTTTTAGCATCTTTATATTCTTTAGCTAGCTCCTTAATCATATCGTTTGATTTAAGTGCCGCTTCTATTTTTGCAGGAACTGTTTCAATTTCTGCAATCATTTCGCGTAAACGTTGGGTAGTTAAAGTACCACGTTTTTGACCAATAGATAATGCCATTAAAGTTAAAGCAGTAACCTGAGCAGTAAATGCTTTTGTTGAAGCCACACCAATTTCAGGACCAGCATGAGTGTAAGCTCCTGCATCGGTTAAACGTGGAATAGATGAACCAACAACATTACAAACTCCAAAAATTGTTGCACCTCTACTTTTTGCTAACTCTAAAGCTGCTAAAGTATCGGCAGTTTCGCCACTTTGCGATATAGCAATTACGAAATCGTTTTCATCTAAAACCGGATTTCTATATCTAAATTCCGAAGCATATTCTACCTCAACTGGAATTCTAGCGAAATCTTCAAATAAATATTCTCCAACTAAACCTGCGTGCCACGAAGTACCACAGCCAACGATGATAATACGTTTGATATTTTTAAATTTATCTTCAAATTTATCAATACCAGCCATGGTAATTAATCCTTCATTAATATGAATTCTACCACGGTATGAATCAAGAATTGAACGAGGTTGTTCAAAAATTTCTTTCATCATAAAATGCTCATATCCACCTTTTTCTATACTCTCTAAATTAATCTCTAATTCGTGGATATAAGGTGTTTTTATGGTGTTATCAATGGTTTTTATGGTTAAATCAGTTCCTTTAATAATGGCAATTTCACCATCGTTTAAGTAAACTACATTTCTAGTGTATTCAACAATTGGAGTAGCATCACTTGCAATGAAGTGTTCACCATCGCCAATTCCTAAAACCATAGGACTTCCCTTGCGAGCACCAATTAAGTAATTAGGTGTTTTTTTGCTTAAAATAACAATTGCGTAAGCACCAATAACTTGAGTTAAACTCATGCGAACTGCCTCTTCAAAGCTTACTTCATTATTTTTATGAACTTCTTCAATTAGATGAATTAATACTTCTGTATCCGTTTCGCTTTTAAACTCATGACCTCTTTTAGAAAGCATTTCTTTTAAAGCAGCGTAGTTTTCTATAATTCCATTATGAATAATAGCAAACTCACCATTTCCACTTAAATGTGGATGCGCATTTAAATCGTTTGGCGCACCGTGAGTAGCCCAACGCGTATGACCCATTCCTGTATGGGCGGTAGTACTTTGACTACCTATTGACGCTTCTAAATCGGCAACTTTTCCGGTTTTTTTATAAATTTTGAATTCCCTACTGTCATCAAGTAAAGCAACACCTGCGCTATCGTAACCGCGGTATTCTAAACGTTTTAACCCTTTTAGTACAATTGGGCAGGCTTCTCTATGGCCAATATAAGCTACTATTCCACACATAATTAAGGCAATATTATTAAAAAGATTCTAATTTTAAAATTTTATTATTGTTAATAAAATCGGCACTTTTATTAATAGCAGCAAGCAAAGGCTTAGAGGCTGAAATAAAATCACTGAATTCATTAAAAGTTAATGCTTGCTCTCCATCGCTTAAAGCCTTTTCAGGATTAGGATGCACTTCAATCATTAATCCATTGGCACCAGCAGCTATGGCTGCTAATCCCATTTTATTTACAAAAGCTGCTTTCCCAACTCCATGGCTTGGATCGGCAAAAACGGGTAAATGCGAAAGTGATTGCATTAATGGAATTACGCCTAAATCAAATACATTTCGGCTTTGCATATCAAAACTTCTAATTCCACGTTCGCACAAGATTACGTTTTCATTACCACCGCAAAGCAAATAATCGGCTGCCAACAGCCATTCTGTTGCTTTTGCACTCATTCCACGCTTAAGCATTACTGGTTTACGAGTTTTACCTAACTCGGCCAATAATGAAAAATTGCTCATGTTACGCGCTCCAATTTGAATAATATCGGTATGATTATAAACTTCTTCCAAATTGCTTAAATCCATTAATTCGGTAACTACACGTAAATCGTATTGATCGGCCGCTTTGCGAATTAATTTTAATCCATCATTTCCTAAACCTCTAAAACTGTAAGGAGAGGTACGTGGCTTAAATGCACCACCTCTAATAAATTTAATACCTTCGGAATTTAAAAACTTGGCAACGCTAAATATTTGTTCTTCACTTTCAACAGAACAAGGACCTGCAATTAGGTTTAAATCATCGCCACCTATTTCAACACCGTTTACTAAAAATGAAGTTTTGGGTTTATAATTGATTGATGAAAGCTGAAAAGGAGTTTTGATATCAATAATGGATTGAATGAAATCAAGTTGTGCTAAAGCGCCTTCATCGCTAAACGAAGGAACAATAAACTGATTATTAAAATCTTGAAAAAAAAACTCTATATCTCTTTGTTTAAAAAAGGATTTTATACTGCTAATTTGATTAGCATCGACATGTTGGCTTAATTGAATTATCACAATAAATTTTGAAAATACTTATTTTATAACTGTATAATTTAAATTTAGTTTCAAATTTTTAGTATTTAAAACCACGCGCCTTGCAGAAGTTTGAAAAAAAGAATTAAACGTACTATTTGGAACTAAAATACTTAAACCATAATGCACATTTCCTTTTTTCTCCCTTAAATTTTTAAGTATAAAGTTAAGTTCTCGAGCAATATTAAAGCGGTACTCGCCATTATTTACATTACCACCTACAAATAATAAACTTTCTGTATCTGAGTCCTTAGTTAACTTTCCAGTTCCTGTAGAATCCATAGAAAGTAAAATCAATTGATTGGGAATTTTGAACATATCAGTACTAAATCCATCCATTGCCCTTACTACAATTTCGGCTTTTTGAATACCTAATTGTGGCACAGCAGCCAATCTATTTAAAATAGAATCAGGAATAAAAACCCTAACACGAGTGCTGCCCATAGCCTGCAAATAGCAAGTATCGCGCTGTTGAGAAGCTTTAAAACGAGTAGTTTTAGGCTGAGTTAAATCTTTGCTGTTTATATTGTATTTATTGTACCTGGCATTTCCTAACGTAATTGGGAATTCAGTTCTTAACCTAGTGGTATCATTACGGTAATAAACTACCATACTTGTGTATGATGAATTTAAGTTTAAATACCAAAAACCGCCTTGACCAAAACCAAAATTACTTTCATCTACAATAGCAAAACCTTTAAATAAGTTATAAAAGTTTTTGTTAGTGTCAACAACGTTTATAAAAGTATTTATATTTTGGATTTTTTGTTTAAAGTCATCACTAAGTGTAATTCTTATACTTGGCGGAATTTTAACAGAACTATTAATGTAAGTATTTGCTATACTATCTGTTTGTGAAAACTTTTTATTAAAATTACCAATTATTGTATTTGATTTTTGATAATTTCTATTGGAATAATAAACCGTATTATAATCTAATTTTTCAGTTAACTCATATACCTTAATATCATGAATGGCATTTGCATCGCCAATCCAAGTAGAATCGTTTCCAATGCGTAATTGTAATACTACTGAATCAACAATGGCATTATTACCAAGCGAAAAAGAAGCCGCATTATTAGGAATAGAGTACGATGTAGCAATTTCAGCACTTGATTTACCAAAAATTGGATCATTGATAGCACCCAAAATATACAACGATTGCGTATGCGTTGGCAATGAATCGCTTGGATCCGTGTAAGCATTCAAACCTACCGTTTCAAAACTTCCATTAAAGGTTGAATCAGGATTGATAAAATTAACTGCAAGTGTATTAATATCCTTTTTACAAGAAGAATAAGTAAGTGCAATTACACTCAAAAAAACGATTAAATGTTTGATAGCGGTAAGGTTTTTAATTTTGTAGTAATTCTTCGTATAAATTATCGTAAGCCTCTCCATACATGCCTTCTACATGTTCGTGCATTAACTTACCTTTTTGCTTTTTAATAAATTTGACAACCTCTGCATCAATATCGGCACTGGCTTTTACAATGGCATCAGCATGAGTAATTCCGGTAATGTATAATGCATTGCTGTCAGATTTAGCTAAAGAAGCAACTTGTTTGTTATCAATTTCGTTTAAGCCTGCTTTGCGAGCAAAATCTTTTCCTAAATTTTCTTCAAATTGATTTTCAAAAACAGAGTAAACCACTTTTGCATTTCTAAAAACTGGTTCATCTTTATAAATGGTTTTTAAATACAATGGAATTAAGCTCGTCATCCAACCTTGGCAGTGAATAATATCGGGCTGCCAACCTAGTTTTTTAACTGTTTCCAAAGCTCCCTTACAAAAGAAAATGGTGCGTTCATCATTGTCGTTGTAAAAAACATTTTTATCATTGGCAAACACAAACTTACGATGAAAATAATCTTCATTATCTAAAAAGTAAACTTGCATTTTTGCTTCTTGAAGCGATGCTACTTTAATTGTAAGTGGATTATCGTTGTCATCAATAGTAATATTAATACCTGATAAGCGAACCACCTCGTGTAATTTATTTCGTCTTTCATTGATACAACCAAAACGAGGCATCAAAACACGTATTTCATTGTTTTTTTCCTGAATTGCTTGTGGTAATCTTCTTGCCAATTCACCAACATTGGTAACTTGCAAGTAAGGTGTCATTTCTGATGAAATAAAAAGAACTTTTTTCTTAGCCATACTAAAACTTTCTTTTTAAAAAAGTATGCAAATTTACGATAATGTTAATATATTGATTAATATTGGGCACAAAAAAAATAGGAAAAATAGCCAAAGTGCTGTAAATCAAATTCAAGTGATTGTATTTAAAACTATAAATGAACTTCAAACCTACCTAAATTACGAAAAAGGTAGTGGAAAAAGCATTGGATTTGTTCCAACAATGGGTGCTTTACATCGTGGACATATTTCATTAATTGAAAAATCTTTAGCCGAAACCGACCTAACTATTTGCAGTATTTTTGTGAATCCAACCCAGTTTAATAATGCGGCTGATTTAGACAAATATCCGAGAACTGCGGCCTATGATATGAAACTTTTGGCTTCAGTTAATTGCGATGTGCTTTTTATGCCTTCTGTATTGGAAATGTATCCTGACGGACAAGGCAAAAACACGGAGGATTACGGACCAATTACCCAAGTTTTTGAAGGTGAAAAACGCCCCGGGCATTTTGATGGTGTAATAACTATTGTTTCGAAATTTTTTGATATTATTAAACCCAACAAAACCTTTTTTGGGCAAAAAGACTACCAGCAATGTATGGTAGTTAACGAATTGATTAAAAGACACTATCAAGAAATTGAACTTTTTATAGAACCAACTATCAGGCAAAACGATGGATTGGCCATGAGTAGCAGAAATACGCGCTTAAATGAAGTACAACAAGCTGAGGCATTGGCTATTTCAAAAGCATTATTTTGGGTAAATGATAATTGGGGTAAATTTACCATAGCAGACCTTTTAGAAGATGCTAAAAATTTGATTACTAATGAACAAAGCCTTACAATTGAATATTTTGATATTTGCAACCGCATAACTTTAGAAAAACTAACGGGACACTCTAATGAGTTTACCGAAGCTGTAATTGTAACTGCTGTTTTTTGTGGAGAGGTGCGCCTAATTGACAACTTAATTGTTCACAAGTAATTGAATTAAGTATTTGAACCTTTGTATTTTTGATTAAATACAAACACCCCATGCAATTTAAAAAACAAATTATATTATTTACCATAACTATTTTATTTATAGCTAATTGTAGTGAAAATAAAAAGGTAGAAGAAAAAATAAAACCCGATATTTATGGTCATTGGCTATTAGAAAGCCTACTGAATTATGCCGATAGCGCTAAAAGTATTTTAGGACACAAGCAGTTTTTTTGTTCTGAAATAATTATTAGCCCAAAATTGGACAGTATAACCATAGTAAATGGCGATTTAGAATATTGGAAAACAAAATTTGATAGCATTTCAGAAACAGAAATATCGTTAGAACATCTATCGCACATGCCCCACAGCAATTTATTTTTAACTGAAGATAACAAATTAACTTATTACGATTCGGCTGCCGGAAAACCATTTTATTTTATTAAAATACCTAATAACCCAATAGCTAAGGTAAATATTGACCTGCCGGCTATGAAATACCAAATTAATAAAAGTCTTTTTGAACACCAATTTACTGACTTAGAAACCAATAAAACAGTTTCATTTACAGGGTTTAACGAAATAAAAGGATTGAAGGAATTTACTAATTACCAAACATTTATAAATAACGATTATACTGACATGAGCGAAGACAATTTGATGGAACTTTCGCACAAAAAAACCAAAGTAAAAAAACTTACCATTTGGAAGTTTAGCCAAGATACTTTAAAATTATATACTACTATCAATACGGAATGTAAAGAATGTAAACCTTTTTACGAAAAAGGAGTTGTTTGGAAAACTTTACTAAAAAAATAACGAAAAATGATTGACGAAAAATTGAATCCTTGGAAAACAAAAAGCATAAAAACTGCTTACGAAAACAACTGGATAGAAGTTGAACATCACGAAGTTATAAACCCAAGTGGAGGCGATGGTATTTATGGTAAAGTACATTATAAAAACTTAGCCATAGGCATTATTCCGCTTGACGAAAATAATAATACTTGGCTCATTGGCCAATACCGATATCCGTTAAATAAATACAGCTGGGAAATTCCGGAAGGCGGGGGCAAATTAGGCGTCCCGCCAATTGATAGTGCCAAACGCGAACTTTTGGAAGAATGTGGTTTAGAAGCCAAAGAATGGACCGAGATTTTGCAAATGCACTTAAGTAATTCGGTAAGCGATGAATTAGCAATAATTTTTACAGCAAAAGGTTTAACCCAAAAAGAAGCCGAACCGGAGGATACAGAACAATTACAAATAAAAAAATTGCCTTTTACTGAAGTTTATAAAATGGTAATGAATGGCGAAATAACTGACAGCATGAGTGTAGCTGCGGTGTTAAAATTAGCAATTATGTTAAAGATTACTTTATAACTCCAAATTAAGCATGAAGTCATCGCAAAGCCTTTCGCCAAGTTGAAAGGTGCGTGTATCGAAGGTTTTAAAGCCCATTTTACCGTAAAATTTAAGAGCCTTGTGATTTTCTTGCCAAACACCAAGATACAAATTAGTATAATTTTGTTGTTTACAATAATCGATGGCAAATTGCATTAATTGCTGCGCCACACCTTTGCCATGAAAAGCTTGGCGCACATATATTTTTTCTATTTCCGCATTCTGGCCTTTCAATTTTGGGTTGGTTTGGTTCAATAAAAGTTTGATATAACCTGCATCGCCCAAATGATTATAAGCCAAAAAATAAACGATGTTTGGGTTACTTAAATTCTGAGCTAATTTTTCAATGGTTTAAGTATTGGAAATATAAGCCTGCATATCAGCTTCGGTATTTTCGTGTTTGTACGAATCGTAAAAAGTAGTAGCACCAATTTCGGTTAACACCGCTCTGTGTTTTTGAGTACAAATTACTATTTTGGTTTCCATAAGTATGTTTTTGGGTTGGCAATGATAGAAATTAAGGTTTAATATTTAAAGCCTTAAATAGGTTTAAAAAGCTTTTATTTGCAGTTATGGCATTTTACCCAAAAAACAACCAAAAACCAGTAGATACAAGTCAGTTAATATACGGCCAACATGCAGTTTTAGAAGCATTAATGGCTGGCAAAGACATCAATAAAATTATAGTTCAACAAGCAATTAAAAGCGATTTACTGAGCGGTATTTTAAAAAAATGCAAGGAATTGGATGTGCCTTTTCAGTATGCGCCAAAGGAAAAGTTTACTTTTTTACAGCAAAAAAATCACCAAGGTGTAATGGCTTATTTATCGCCTATTACTTTTCAAAAAATTGAAGACATTATTCCGCAACTTTTTGAAGAAGGAAAAATACCTTTTATATTAGTGCTTGATAGAATTACCGATGTGCGTAACCTTGGAGCCATTGCACGTTCGGCTTATTGCGCAGGTGTAAATGCCATTGTAATACCAACTAACGATAATGCGCCTATTAACGAAGATGCTGTAAAAACATCGGCAGGAGCATTGATGCATATTCCCATTTGCCGCGAAAAAAACTACAAAACGGTAATGGAATTATTAAATCAAAGTGGCGTGTTAACCATAGCTTGTAGCGAAAAAGCCAAAAAGAATTTTCATGAAATAGATTTAACTGTACCTGTAGCCATTATTATGGGTAATGAAGAAACGGGTATTAGCCCTGATATTATAAAAAAATGTACCGAAATGGCTAAAATTCCTTTGGAGTTTGGTGTTCAATCGCTTAATGTAAGTGTGGCTGCGGGTATAGCCTTATACGAAACAGTTAGGCAAAGAATTAGCAACTAGTTTCTAATCAACGTTTTCCCATTTGACTAGTTGTATATCTTTCAATTGATTGATGCTATTGTTAATGAGCAAAATGTCTTCATCGGGTTTATCAATTACTTTAAGCATAATTTCGATGTTTACATTTTGTTCGGTTACAAACTCCACATTATAAGTGCTTATTTTAAAATTATTGTGCACTGCAATTGATTTAAAAATACTTTCTCTTACATCATCTTTAACCAACAAGCTGCACTTTATAGTTAACTTGTAGCGGCTATTTCCACTATTACTAATGGTGCGTTTTTCAATTCTATTTTCAACAGGGCGCAATACTAAATGTGAAACAATAACAAAAAAAGTTCCAATACTGGCCTCGTACCAAAAACCTAAACCGGCCAAACAACCAACCGCACCGCTGCACCAAATGGTAGCTGCTGTGTTTAAACCCGATACGCTAAAACCTTCTTTCATAATGGCACCTGCGCCCAAAAAGCCAATGCCGGTAACTATTTGCGCAGCAATACGCGCTGAACTTGAATTGTCGCCAGTAATTTTAGCAGCCAATAAAATAAACAAAGCCGAACCTAACGATACCAAAGCATTGGTTTTTACACCTGCCATTTTATGACGCCATTGGCGCTCAAAACCAATGGCAGCGCCCAAAAGCAATGCTATTAATAATCGTAATTCAAACTGATTGATAGTAACCATATAATGATAATAATAATTTTAAAAAGTGAAGCTGTAAAAGTGCAACCTTAACCCGAACGAAAGTATTAAATAAAAGGGAGATTATTCGTTGATCGTTTTTCGTTTATCGTTGAACGTTGTTCGTTGTTGGCTGACCGTTGTTGTGAGGCACGAAGCTTCCGGCAAATCGGATTCAGCGCTTGATTACTTCTTACTTCAATATGATGTTTGATGAATTGACATCTTAATTCGAACACCGATGCCATCACTTTGAGTGATGGCATTGGTTATGGGAAACGATATGCAGCTAATATTTTCTTGGTTATAACAAGATGTTTTCTTGCCTTGTTGCTACTTGGAAAAGCGTCACCAACAAGTAATAAGTGTCGCCAAAAGCGGACTTTGAATTATGATATGTTTCTTTCGTTACCAAAATATCGCTCCTTTGGAGCTTTTGTCTAAGTTGTTATTTTTTACTAATCTTTCAATCTAATACTATACCTAGAGTTGGTGAAGCGCTCCAAGGTTTGTAATGAATATATTGTCGGAAAGTTTTCATGAACCAATGCAACTAAATAGCACACAAGAATCGAATAGTGACGGCTTCATTTGATAGGATTTATGTCTCTTAATATTTAATGAAATCGCAATATGCAATATTATTTTTTATGTAATTGAAAAACAGATGACTCCAAATTTTTATTGCATATCGCAATATGCAATAAATGGTTTTAAAAAACTTTTAATCCTTTCAATCTCTTTTGATACCAATAATTTTTTGTTTGTCCTTAAAAATGAAAAAATGTACGTATTAATAATATATATTTGCACGTAAGAAAATCATTAAATAATGGATACTAAACTAACGCTTAAGCTTGAACAAGCAATTATTGAAAAGGCAAAAGTTTATGCTAAAACACATCAAACAAGTCTTTCCCATTTAATTGAAAACTATCTTTTAAACATTACGAATGAAATAAAAGAAGATGAAAAAATTACTCCATTGGTTAAAAGTTTGTCAGGAATAATGAAAATTCCAACCGATGTAAATGCAAGGAAAGGTTACACAGATTACTTAACTGAAAAATACAAATAATGGAAAAAGTATTTGTTGACACTGATATAATACTGGACTTATTAAGCCAACGCGAACCATTTTATAGCCACGCGGCTTATTTGTTTTCCGATGCCGACAAAAATAAAATCCAAATATTTGTATCTTCATTATCATTTTCAAATTTAAACTACCTTTTATCAAAGCAATATAATTTGGTACAAGCGCGAAAAATATTACTAAAATTTAAAACACTTGTTACAGTTTTGGCCATTACGGATAAAGTGGTTGAATTGGCTTTATCATCCGACTTTAAAGATTTTGAAGAAGGACTAAAATACTTTACAGCAATAGAAAATAATTTGAAAATATTACTGACAAGGAATTTGAAAGACTACAAAACTGCCGAAATAGCCGTATTAACAGCTGCACAGTTTTTAAAAGGATAATGATTTTTTTATATTTTTAAATGAGTAAAAAATAGAATCAGAAGTGTAAAGAAAATTTATTTTGGTTTGTTGCAAAAAGGTTATAATTGAAGACTTAAAAAAAATTTTAAGTTGATTATTTTTACTAACTATTAGCAATGCAAAAGAAAATATTATGCAAAGAAATTTATTATTAATTACTGTGTTCATATTTTTTGGTTTGAATACATATTCGCAACATTTAAAACTTAACGACTTGTTGAAATTAAGAGCAATGGATGTTGATGAAATAAATGATTTTCTTTTACTGAAAGGTTGGAAATTTATAAAAACAGAAAATAATCAAACCCAATGGGCATATGGAAAAGGATTAAACAAGGCCTCATATTGGTTTAGTCTATTCAAAATTGACAATATAGATATTGAAAAAAGCTATTACAACTATGCCAATGATTTTGTAGGTAATTATATAATTTATCAAACATCTTATACAAATACACTTAGTTCTCTAAAAATTGACTTAACCAAAGCTGGATTTAAGAAGACAAATATTGTTTCGAAAACCAATAATATTAAAACTGAATATGCAAGTAATAACTATAAAGCCTTTATAAATTTTAGAAATGGTACAGAGGAATATGACTACAATGAAAATAATTTTTATACTATAGAAATTCATAAATTAGAATCACTTGCAAAGAGACGAGCAAAATTAGAATTAGAAAAAAATGCTGAGAAATTAGAAAAAAGAATCAATAATACTAAAGCCTCAATAGATTCAATTGATGAGAAATTTGTGAATTTATTTGATGAGAATTATAACCGGAATTCTGAAGAACAATTCTCCGAAAGTATTAATAATAAATACCCTAGTGCAAGAGCGAAAACTATTAAAAAAACCTTGGTTTATGAATATCCCTTCAAAACTGACAATCCTAATGACATTTCAATAGAAATAAATGAAGTAGTTGCTGTATTAGATAATAGAAAATTTGGTGTTTATTGCTACGTATATTATGGAAATGAAAGAGGATTTATCAAAAAGCAAGATTTAGATAAATATCAAAAAAGTCAAAATGGATTTAAAAAAACAGTAAAACCTGCTAGTAATGTTAAATCATCTGGTGATAATAAAACTAAATTAGTATTGCCAGTAATTGAAATAGAAACTGAAAAGAAATTTGCTACTGTTGCTTACTTAACAACATTATGGGAGAATTCACAATCTAAAACTGATAATCAAATTTTGGAAATTCTAAATAGAAACTTAGAAGTAGAAATAATTGATGAAAAACGAGTGAATGGTATGTTGAAAGTTAAATACAATAATTTAATTGGCTGGGTTACCGAAGAGTCGCTAATATTATTTAAAGTAGATATTATTAATCATTAACTGTTTGTTCGATTAAAAGGAATAATATTTCAATACGACATGGAATTGTCAAAAAAATTACTATTTACTGAAGAGGAGTTTGGTTATAATTCTATTCTAAATGGAACATCAATAAAGGGTTCATATAGTACTATGCAATTTGTTCTTAGATTAAGAGATGATGTTCGTGCTGCCTTGAATAATGATGAACAAGAATATGAATATGAAAGAATTCAAGCTACTTCAACAAGTATTCATGAAAATATACATTGGTGGCAACATGTTGGATCAAATTTTGGTTTTATGTTCAGTTTAGCATATCCAGCATTTGCACATATCTCAATGCAAAATTTTGAAAATATTATAAATCAAGGACTCTTACATAAGTCAATTATAAAATTTGATGAACAATATTATGCAAAGAATGGAATCGCAGACATTTTAGACATCAATAATATTTTGAATAACTATTATGATTTTGAAAATTTTAAATCATTTACATTAGATAATAAAAATATAAAAGTACTTAATGAAAACAAAAGATTTTTTTTAAATATTGGGCATTGCTTTCATACTTTTTGGAGTTCAATAATAGAGACGATTGCACAAACAATTGATCAAGATTACAAGTTTTTACCAGCAATAAATGATTGGGTCGAAAATTTTATATTGCTTGAGAAAAATAAATCAATAGGATTTTTTGTTGGTACACCTACCCATATTTCACCAATTGGAATAAAAGCTATTTTTGAAGGACAAGCAATGTATAATCAAATGCAATATTTAACAGTTACGTTGAATAAGCATTTAACATATTCTGATTTTGAAAAATCAGGATTAATATATGGAATATATGCTGAAGCATTTGATCTTTTCCTTGATATAACTAAGCTGGAAAGACCAGAGAATCTGCTTGATTCAATAATTGGATTATTTCTATTAGTTTGTGATTTATCAATAAATCCAAATAACGGATTTCCTTTAGAAATTTATGATTATAAAGAATTTATAACTAAAAATGACCCAGGAATAAGATTTACAAAAATATGCTCTAGCATAGCTGAAAATTCGAGCATGTATATACAAAAAATAAAATATTATTCAAAAGATGAGTATGTTAAATTAAGTAAAGAATTGTCAGAAAAAATTGGATGTGTATGTCCATATGAAAGTATTAGTGCTGTTTTGAATTGGGGCAAAGAAAAAGAAGTAGCAAAAATTTTATCAGAAGAAACTGAGTGTAAATTTTCAGAAGAGAATTTACCAATACGATTAATGTTTTCAAAGTACTTTCGATTTCAAGAAGATAAACAGAAATATCCTAATGTGTTCTGTTGGTTTGGTTTTCATTCAACGACAGAAAATCCTAATGTGGATTTTGAAATTGTAGATTCACTATTTAAAAAACATCATGCATTGATTATAGATGATTATAATGGTGAAATAAAAGCAACAATATTTGAAAATATTGAAAATGAAAACATAATGAATACTTTCAATCTTTTCTATGCTTACAATATTCTTTATGATTTAACTCTAAAATGGGTTAGTGAAGAAGGTGAATTTAGATATGACTATAAATGGCTCGCTGGTGATAGAGCTGAAACTTTCATTCCTACAATTAAAGCAAACTTTAAGAGGCAGTTCGGTATTGAAATTGAAACTATAAATTTACTATAATACACCCTCCCATAAAGTGTGTAATTTGAAATAAAAATAATCCTTACCCCTTCCAATACCACTCTTCGGTCTTCATTTCAGTTTTTCTTTGGTACCAGTAATCTTTGGTTACTACTTGTCCTGATTCAATTTTTAGTTCACGGTTAAACAGTGCCTTTTTTATAGCTTACCTAAGGTTGTTTTTTTCTTTTACAGCATATATAGAAAGTAGGGCAACTACTTTCATTACTCCACCTTCTCCATATTTGGGTCTTTAATTTTATCTTCTTTTTTTATTCCACCTAAAATTTCAATATTGATTCCATCGCTAAGGCCAGTTTGCAAATAACGTTTTTCAAATGTTTGCTGAGCAGTTTCTACTTCTACAAAAGTTTTGTTGTTTTCAAATTGCAATACACCTTCGGCCAAGGCCAATACTTTTTCCTTTTTAGCTAAAACTATATCAGCCGTGCTGCTATAACCTGCGCGTAAAAACACCCCTTTTTGTAGGTTTACCTTTGCTTTTATTTTAAACTGAATAGCGCCATTTTCTTTCACTCCTTTTGGTGCTATGTATTCTAAATTGGCTTTGAATTTTACAGTATCTAATGCACCAATGGTCAAAATTAAATCCATTCCAGGTTTAATTTTTCCTACTTCACTTTCATCAACCTTACCGTCAAAAATCATTTCGCCCATATCGGCTATGGAAGCAATGGTGGTTCCTTCGTTAAAATTATTACTTTCTATTACACTTCCGCCTTCTTTAACTGGAATATCCAAAATCATTCCATCAATGGTGCTGCGCACAATGGTATTGGTAACCTTTCCACCCGATTTACTTACACCTTCTTTAATCAATGCAATGTTATTTTCAGCAGCTTCAAGCTCCTCTTTGGCGTTTTTATATGCCAAGGCAAACGGTTGGTATTCCGAAAGTGAAATCATTTTTTGATCAAACATTTTTTGGTTTCTTTCAAAATCAATTTTTGCATTATCTAAAGCCAATTTAGCACGTGTGATGCGGCTTTCGGCATTGGCTAAATTAATCATGTTGGGAATAATTTTTATACGCGCAATCATATCGCCTTTGCTCACATGAGTGCCTGCTACCACAAATATTTTTTCAATAATACCCGAAACCTGAGGTTTGATATTGATTTCTCTACGAGGCACAATGCTACCTGTAGCTAAAGTTTTTTTAACAATATCGGTTTCAAAAGCTTGAGTGGTTTTAAATACCGTTGGCTTTTCTTGGTTTTTATTGTACAAGTAATAAATGGTGTACACAAACAAAGCACCAAGTGCCACAAATACCAATGTTCTAATTATTTTTTTCATGTTTTTATTGCTTCTGGCCATTAGCTTCTGGCTTCTGGCCGTTTTATTTTTTATTTTTTTAATCCGTTGGCTATACTTCGACAAGTTCAGTAACAGCCAAACAGCAATTCATATTTTACTTCAATATTCGGCATTCAATATTCTTTATTCAAAATTGTTTCACTTCGTCCGATAGTTATTGAACTTCGTTCAGTGACCAATTCTTCGAATTTCGTTATTTGAATTTCGAATTTATTAATTACATCCCCCTAATCCCCTTCGCTTACCCACACATACCAATGCACAAGGGGGGAATTGTTCCCGCAACTTTTTATTCGAACAATCTAATTTACTCCGCTCACGCCTTGCGTGATTGTTCATTTCGCACTTCGCATTTATTTCAATCGGCTTTTACTCCGTTCTCAACGCATTCACTGGACTGATATTAACTGCTTTTTGTGCAGGAATAATGCCGGCTAAAGCACCCGAAACAATTAGTATAGCTAATGCTTTTATGGCAATAATAATATCTACTCCCGGGTTTTGAAACGTGCCACTTTCTTGTCCTTTTATTGCAGCGCTTACAGCCTCTAATGCAAATACGCCACAAACCAAACCAATATAACCTGCTACCGATGTAAGCAAAATGCTTTCAGCAATAACTTGACTCATAATGTTAATAGGAGTGGCACCTAGCGCCCTACGAACGCCAATTTCTTTGGTCCGTTCTTTTACTATAATGAGCATAATATTACTTACACCAATAACGCCCGCTAATAAAGTTCCAATGCCTACAATCCAAACCAACAATTCAATGCCACGGAATAAACCCATTAATTTTTTAAACTCCTTTTCGCTATTCCAAGTACCAATGGCTCTGTCATCGGCTGGTGAAATATGATGGCGATTTTTCAATAATGTTTTTATTTTTTCTTCCACTAAAGAAGCCGAGTAAGCAGGTTTGGCTGTTAAAGTAAACCAACCAATTTTACCACCAAAGTTAAAGGCATTTTGAAAAGTAGTAAATGGAATATAAATGGTTTGCAGTTTTTCTTGCACATCATCGCCACTGTTATCGGCTTTTAAGGTGCCAATTACTTTAAAATAAATGCCGTTTACTTGAATGTATTTGTTTAATGGTGCCTCATTTTTAGGAAATAAAATTTCCATAACTCTGGGTGCAATTACACAAACTTTTCTTCGTTCTTTTATATCTAATTCGTTTAAAAAACGTCCCTCTACTATTTTAAAAGTTTGAATTAATTTAGTGTCAGGATAATCGCCACGAACGGTAAATGCACCTGTAAATTTTCCTCTGCTAACATTGTTTTCTCCTCTATATCCACCTAATTGCGCAGCAGGAGCAATAACAGCCAATTCAGGAATATTATCTTTTATGGCTTGTATATCTTCTACTTTAAAATCGAAAGTTCGTCCGCGTGGCAAACCTTTATAAGCAATTGAAGTTTGTTGAGTCCACATGTAAACCGCATTTTTAGCAGTGCCGCCAAACGATTCTGTAACACCATTTTCCAAACCATGTCCAGAACCTAACATAATAATCAACATAAAAATACCCCAAAACACACCAAAGGCAGTTAAGGCAGTTCTTAGTTTGTTTTTATTAAGCGTTTGATATATTTCTTTTAGTTTTTCCAAGGTTATTTTGAGTGCGAAATGCGAAGTGCCAAAAGTGCGGAATGTTTTGCACTAGAATTTATTTCAAATATAGATTTCATTTTATAATTTTTTATTTCCATTTACTTCGATCACGCCTTGCGTGATTGCTCACTTCGAATTCCGCATTTTTTATTTTATCTGTTTTCTTTTGCAGTTTTTCCAGATGCTGTAAATATTGCAGTTAGTTCATTCGCTTCTTTTTTCAATGGTTCAACATGTTCTTCTGAAAGTAAATTAGCCATTTCAATGAGTTCTAACCAATAAATACATTCATCTGCTTCTTCTTCAACAATTGTTATTTTCGAAATAAAATCAGCTTTTGAACGTGCTCTGCAAGCGGCTCTATAGTTTGCACCCACAGATGTTGCAGCTCTAAGCAATTGATTACTTATAACTTTTGAGGCTTGAGAATTATCCATGGTTTTGGTTAAATTTATAATTCCAAAAGCAAACTTTTGAGTCCTTAATTTTAAATTATTAAATTCATTCGACATAGTTTTGTTTCTTTTAAATTTTACTAATTCTTACTTCGCACTTTTGTTCATTACGCATTCCGAATTTATTTTCATTCACTCCGGAATTTTGTCACTTCGCATTCCGCATTTAATTTTATTTACTCCGCTCTCAAGGCTTCAATAGGTTCAATTTTTGCGGCTCTTCTTGCTGGGAAAAAACCTGCCAAAAGTCCAGCCAATATCAATACTCCCAAAGCTACCATCACCACTTTAAATTCAACTTCAGGTTTTCTAAAAAAGTCACTATCGGGAATATATTTCTGAGCTAATTCTAATACTCCAATTCCAAGCATCATTCCAATATAACCTGATAACGCTGTTATAAAAATACTTTCTTGAATTATTAATGAAATAATATTAAAGGGTGTTGCGCCTAATGCTTTTCTAATTCCAATTTCTTTGGTGCGTTCTTTTACCACAATCATCATAATATTACTTACACCTACAATTCCAGCAATTAAAGTGCCTATTCCTATAATCCAAACAAATAATTGAATGCCATTTATTAAACCCATAATACGTTTGAATTCGGTTACATTATTCCACACAAAAACAGCTTTTTGGTCTTTAGGGTCAAAATGATGTTTTTGCGCCAATACCTTATACACTTCATCTTTTATGGTTTCGCTTTTATCCATGTCCGATTCAGGTAAAGTAAAAATTATTTGGTCTAGTTTATTGTCGTTTCCAAACACACGTTGCGAAGTACTTATTGGAATATAAGCTCTTCTGTTATCATCAGGGCCTCCAGCATCTTTAAAAACACCAATTACTTTGAATGGTATATTATTGATATTGATTAATTGATTTACTGGTTCTTCTGTTTTAAATAATTCATCAACTACTTGTTGGCCAATGGCACAAACTTTTCGGCACTCTTTTATGTCTAATTCATTTACAAATCGGCCTTTCTGCACTTCAATTTTTTCGGCATAAATCATATCGTAATTGCAGCCCTTGGTGCTAAAGCTACCATAACGATTTTTATAATTATATTGATTTACATCCCACAGTTGTAATCTTGGCGAAAGGTGTTCAATGGTTTTAACGCTTTTACCAATCGATTCGTAATCTTGATTGGTTAATTTAATATCTCTTCCCGGTTGAATA
>JBGSBN010000027.1:0-24588 GCA_041730515.1 Methylacidiphilales bacterium
CAAACGTAGTACCACCTACACCAAAAATGGTACCGCCTACACCAAACGTACTACCGCCTACACCAAACGTGGTACAACCTACACCAAAAATGGTAGAGGATATTCGTAAAAAAAAGGATGCCGAAATACTAGAGGCTAATCCAAAAGCATCAACACAAGAATTATTGGCATTAGGATTGAGCCAAGAAAAGTATTTAGACCTGTTAGACGAAAAGAAAAACGATATTGACCCTGAATTGCCAAAGGTGGTAGCGGTTACAAAAGCCTCGTTTGCAGCAAATTTCCCGACAAAAAGTAATTTGTCGGCATCGTATCAAGAACGTATACGAAAATTAAAAAGTAGAATAATTAAATAAAAAATAAAAAATGAGTTATGAAACAATCATGGCGGAGCATAAAGCCAATTTAAAATTATTATGCAATGTGGATATGAGTAAAATATCGGATTTTGTTTTCCCTATTTTAAACTCGTTAAGTTCTTTACAGCTTAATATAAATATCGATTATCATGTAGAGCTTTTAGGTAAAAAGATAGAAGAATTTACATTTGATGATACGGCGGTTATATTAAATAGCTACAAGCATTTATCCCCTCAATTTTGTTTTGCGACAAATCAAAGTGGATACAGTCAAACTATCGACAATTTTGTAGAAGCTGGTAAAGAATGGAATGATATATTTGAACCTTACAAAAAAACTAAGGATAACAAATTAGCTAGTTTGCAAAAGATTGAAGCAAACGTACCCGAACATAAAAAAACTATTAATAAACTTAAAAAAGCTTAGATAAAATGGCAAAAGAAAACACCGTTGTTGAAGCAACAACAACTGAAAAAGTTACTGATTTCCCATCTAAAGAAGTTGAGCAAAAAAAAGAAATATTTTTAGGCCCAACCGATGTATTGGTAAGACAAAAAGCAGACGGAGAAATGTTTGCAGTCCATGAAACGCTTTATGAAAGTGTTTATAAAAACAACGAAGATTTTGAATTAATTAAAAAAAAATAAAAACAAAGAGTTATGAAAATTTCAACAAAAAAGGCTTTAGAATTATTGAAACAAATCCGTCCGGATGTAGAACTTGCGGAAACTGATAATGAAGACGAAACGGTAGACGTGCAAATAATTTTGGACGAATACATTACTTCTAAAGAGCCTGTATTTAAGCAAAAATTAACCCCAATTATTGCTAGTGAACTAGCAGGACAAATTGGCGGTAAATTGAAAAGTACAGTAAAGAAATTAAGTGGCGGAGCGTTAAAAGAAGCCGACTTAAAAGACTTAACCGATGAACAAGTAGTAGAGAAATTTGCAGCACATTTTCAAGCTGCTTCAAGTCAAGATGTAGTTAGTTTACAAAACCAATTGACACAATTAAGCCAAACGCATCAAACGGAGTTGGATAGTTTAAAAACAACCCATACTACTGAATTGGCAGCCGAAAGACAAAAGGCTAGTTCGGCTCAAATATCAAGTGCAATTAGGGCTATGCATAACAAGTTTCCTTTGTTAGCTGGTGGTGATACTGAAAAGCGTTCCGCTGCTTTCAAAACGTACTTAGAAAGTCAATACGATTTGGTTACTAAAGATGATAAAATTGAATTGCGTAAAAAAGGTTCGCCTGATTTGGTTTTAGAAGGCTCAAAAGTAGTTACTCCAGAGGATGTTGCAAAGTCCTATTATACCGATTTAGGTGTATGGCAAACAGACATGAGAAACCAAGGTGGTAAGGGTGCTGCTACAACAGAACCAATAAGATTGCCTGATAATGCATCCGACCACGATAAAGATATGGCTAAGGCTTTTGCAGCTTTAGACGAAGTTTTGAAATAGTATAGAAACAGTATGACTTTATTTTGCGAGTCATTTTAAATAAGCAAAATTTGTTGGCCTATTCACTTCTTGCCATAAAAGAAGTAAACAAATTTTAAAAAATAATAAAATGAATTTTAGACTCGCATTAATGAGGTTCATATTGAACTTCGCAAAAACAGATTTTTTCCCTGGTACCTTACAAGCGGTATTGAAAGCCCGTACAGAAAATAAGATAATACAATCGGAAGATTTTGGAACTTCGGTTAACAGTAAAAAAGGTAAGTTAAGGACTTTAAAAATAAACTATTTACCACCATTATGTAATACAGAGGGGGATTGCTCAACTACGGTTTGTAATCCTGGGGAAACAGTAACAGAACAACAAGCAATTTTCAATCTTAGCCAATGTACCGCTTCAAAGGTGTACGAACATCACGTAGACGATGTAAGAGATATTGACGGATTGAGTGGTAATGAAAAAATAATGTCGACAATTTCAAGTTTGTTACAAGGTGCTAGAGAAAGTTTAAGCCGAGATATTTTAGCTTTAATTGTGGATAGGATTGGAACATTATACAGTGGGCAGTTAACCCGTACTTTGAACATCATCAATACTACTACAGGGGCATACAATCCAATGGGTGTTAATTTGGTAAATTTAGATTTTGCAGATGCAAAATTAATGAAGCCTTATGTAATCGGTGGCGCACCTGTATTCTTAGCAAATGGTTTTCAACAAACTAGTGGCGTGAACTTAATGGGCCAAAATTTAGCGGCGCATCCGTTAACTAACTGGTTTTATGACAAGGAAGTTAATAGTGCCTTTGCTGATGGTAAAGAACATTTGATTGCTTTTGACCCTAGTATATTTAAGTTTGAGTCATGGAGTAAAAATGCGGGTGAGTTTGCAACAAACGGAGCAAATTCAATTCAAAGTTTAATAGATAAATTCCAAAACGGAAACATGGGTTTACTTCGCGGTACAATTTTAGACCCTGTAAGTGGTTTATTATTTGATATTGATGGAGAGTTTGCAACTTGTCCTGACCGTTGGAAATTCCAAATTAGATTGAACTGGGATTTGTTCTTCATGCCACAAAATGTATGTAACATTGAAACCGTTACAGGCATTATTGGGTATACTACTTGTGGTATTGTTCCTGCTGAATGCGCTGATGTAGTAGCGCCAATTTTACCGACTAAGTCGGATTTTTGTTGGACACCAGCTGCAACTTGTTTCCCTAAATTCATACATGAGTTTACATTTAATGGTAAATTGTATGAGCCTGATACAAACGTAACTTCGGCAACGGATATAGCAGCTTTGTTAAGTGCAGCTACAGGCTTAGGCTTTACAGAAACGGAGGATGGAGTAGTTAAATTTAACGGCTTTACAGCACCTACTGGTATATTCCAAGGTACACCAATGGCGTTTGCTGCTTGTCCTTAAAATAGTTGGCTTCATAACTCAACAAATAAAAGATACCCTAACACTATTGATTTAGTGTTAGGCTCTTTTTAAAATATAAATTTAAGATGCAGAATATTTGTTTACAAAACATAGTAACCATAAGAGATATTTGCGACCCAAATTCGGTAGTAGATAATGACAAATATGATATATTTGATGCGCCCGAAATTGATAGGATAAATATTTCAAATTTAGCAAATGGCGAAAACTTAAAAGGAATTGAGTATTTAAAGCAAATACGATTTTTTATTTTAAAAGATTTTGAAAACGATTTAATAACCGCTTTAAATAGCAAAAAATTTGCTACTAATATTTTTGGCGGTGACCCTATTTGTACAGGTTCTGTAAACTTAGGAGCAACAAACAACCCAATTGCTTTAGAACGCGGAATTACGATACACTATGCAAAAGTTAGCAAAACTAGTTTACGTAAAATAAAGGTAAAAAACCTAAAAATATACTCCAAAACAACAGGCACATTTAATTTAAAAATTTACGACCAATACAATAATAGTTTAACTCAAATACCTATTACATTAACAGCTAATGCAGAAAATACAATTGCAGTAGATTACACAATTGTAGGCGAGTATGCAAGGTTTTTAATTGATAACACCAACCTAGCAACTAACAGTACAACTATTACGTGCTTTGTGGGTTGCAATGATACGTTACCGAACGATTGCGGTTTTGTGACTGGTTGGAATGGGTCAACAGATATAAAGTCGGAAGGGTTTGGAATTACCGCTGATTTTAGTTGCGAATGTGACTATAGTTATATGCTTTGCCAAATCCCAAAAAATTATATTGGTAAATTAATTTGGCTTAAATTTAGGATTGAAATTTTAGAACGTAGTTTGATTGGTACAAGTAGGCTAACTAATTGGATTGTGTACGGTAAAGAAGACCGTATTCAACTAATAAAAGATTTACGTAAACAATACGAAGATAATTGGAAACTATTAATAGACGGTTTAGGCGACTACTTGCAAAAGTTTGAAGCTGAAGGATGCATCGACTGTAGAAAATCAAGACAAGTAGTAAACGTATAAATAATGAGAACATTTGGAGTAAAAGAATACAGGGAACGATTAACTGGTTTTCAAAAGAAAATCAGTCCTACTCTTTTACAAAAATTGTTAACCAATGGGACTAGTATTTTAGCGGATAATATGCGGAAGCGTATTTTCTTTGACGGCAAAGATAGGGTCGATAATTTGATAAGTACAAGATACTCAAAAAAGACTATTTACGTAAGTAAAGAAGATTTTGTTAAAAAGTCGGCTTTCAAACCAAAGAAAGGTAGAAAGACTATGAAGCTAGAGGGCGGTTACAGCGAATTACGTAAGATA
This sequence comes from Methylacidiphilales bacterium, assembly GCA_041730515.1. Classification (GTDB taxonomy): domain Bacteria; phylum Bacteroidota; class Bacteroidia; order UKL13-3; family UKL13-3; genus JAAFJM01. The sequence continues at coordinate 4,638 of JBGSBN010000027.1, forward strand.
CAGGGCATGGAAACAAGGAAAGTTAATTTACGTTACTCTGGTAAATTAATGGCTGATTTAAAGGCTACAGCGACTTTTACGAGTATTGACATAGGAAGTAAAACAAACTCCGTAAATGCTAAAATAAAGATTGGTTTTAAAACAAAATTAAGTGGATATAAAGCAGAAAAATTAGAGAAACAATACGGATTAGAAAATAAAATATTTAGACCAAGTAAACAAGAAGTTAGAGACTATATAAACTACATTCAAAGTTGATTGAAGAATTAAAAAATATTATCCTTAGTAAGCATTCCTTTTTAAACGATGGTTTTATTAATGTGTTTAAAGATGAACAAAACGGTTATTTAAGGAATTTAAACGGAGAATTAGTAGGGGTTGAAGATACTAACGGAAATTATTTTTATATAAGGGAAGAGGGTAAATGGAAAATAAATTTAGCAAAAAGGCAAATTACTTCTTGTGCTGAAACACAAGACATTTTAAAAAGTTATCGAATTGTTTTTATTGTAAGATGTGCAAACCCTGAAAAGTTATTTAAGTGTATTTTAAAAACACTTATCGAGTCGCATTTTCAACTAACTTTCCAAGAGGCTGAATTGAATAAAGCCGTTGTAATTTTTGAAGAGTACGGGGAAGATTTATTTAAAGACGTGATGCAAAGATTAAGGGATAATATAACTATTATTTCGATAGATTTTTCACTTTTAGAAACATTTACACCAAGTCAATGTGATTGCGAAAACCCAATAATATTATGCCAAGATTAACCTACCGAGAAATTACCTTTATTGAAGACAACTTTACGGAAGAAGAAGTACATGCTGGAGTAGAATATTGTAGCTATTTCAAGTTACAGAAATTCTATAACCTTTCATTTAAAGGGACTACGGAAGTTAAAACTTTTAATGAAGATGAAAAGTTGAAAGCCTTTAAAATTGTTAAAAAATATTTTACTGACATGGATAAACAAATGGAAAATGTGTTGTATTGATATAATAAAATTAGGGTGTTTTGATAGTTGCTTAACAACTATTGATACAGGCATTGTAGTTGCCTTAGTAGATACAGGAACATGGAAAATGGTAGTTGAATATGGAGGGGTTCACCATTCTTATAGCTTTGAAGTGTTAGCAGATGGAAAAGTTATTATTCCAAATGTATTTAATGAAAATTATGTCCACCATTTTAAATTAATAAAGCCCGATTTTACAATGTATAACGCCTCTTGTTATCAAATAAAAACCCAACTAATATGGAAGCATTAATATTGTCATTTGCAGTAAGTTGTTTTATTTATTGCTTTTATTTTTGGACGCTTAAAACAAAGTGGTACAGGGAAATGTTAAGACAATTGGATATTAAAGGTCGGGTGTTCTTATATACAATTTTGGGCGGTTGCGAATTGTGTTTTTGTCATTTTATATCGTTCCTTTTTATACCTATTTGTTATTATCTAACTAAAGATATACTGCTTTGTTTTGCTTATCAATACGGTACTACAGTTTTAGCCTTAAAACTTTTAAAAAAATGAGTTGTAAACGTGTTAGGTTACTCGATATTAATACAGGGCAAATTTTTGCACCAAATGAAGTTAGCACACAAAAAGAATTACTAGTAATAGAGGGCAGTTATTTTGGAAGTGTTATAGACTTTAATAAAACAAATGTATTGTTCCCAAATTACAATGAAGATTGTAACCAAAACAGTTGTATTTGTTTTAACGGATGCGGATTAAAATTAAATGGAATAAATGTTGGGTTTTAATAAAAATGTTTTAGTACATTTGTACTATATAAATTAATGCATCATGTGCGGAAAAGAAATAAATAGTGTACCAGTAACTCCAGGTTGTCCCGTTAACATCAAAGATACTTTTTTGATGGTGAAAGAAGACGGCACCGACTTTGTAAAAATGACTTACGAAGACTTACAGGCGTGTATTAGTGGTATTCCTGTTCCCGAAGCACAAATAGAAATTTCAAATGGTGAATTAAAAGTTTCCTACTTAGAAGAAAATACTAACAAAACTTGGCTTAGTTTAAACCCACAAGTTTTTTTAATGCGGGATAAAAGAAAGAAAAAACATTACTCAAAAAATCCGAATGGATTATCAGGTGTAAGAGAAAGTGGACAAGGCGTAGTTCATCCAGTAGACGGAACAAACGGGGTAGGAAAATGGGCTGGTTGGAAATGGTTTAGCGGTGTACAATTTGGGCATACGGTTGGTGGTTATGGTGTTGGTAATGCAAGAACTTTTAACCGTACAACCGAGTGGGCTTTCCCTGCCACACAAAAAGCAAATGAAGATGTATTAATCCCATTTGTAAAAGAAATGTTTTGGCGAGACCAAAACGGGGCTGATTATTTTCCTATAAGCGGAAGTAGTTTTGGAAACTATCTTGCTTCTAATCTTTTAAGACCAGGCGGAAATCTAAATAATGGAAATAGGCTTTTAAAAAGACGGAAAACACAAAAATTTTATTTAGTATTCGTTTGTACTAACCCGTTGGCTACAAAAACAAACGGGCTTTGTCCTGTTTTATTCGGCCATTTAAGCACTCCATTTTATTCGACAGTTTGGAACTACGGCGGAACGGTAGAAATTAAAATGACAAAACAACCGCAACATAGACTTGCAAATCGTTCTTTGATGATAACATAAGGCAAAGGGTGAATCTTCTTATTGGTTTTGGCTCTTCGGAGTGAAAGCTCTTATTGGTTTTGGCTCTTCGGAGTGAATGCTCTTATTGAGATTGGCCCTTTGCTTTTTTAAAATATATAAATTATGTGTAACGAAATTTTGATTTTAGTGGATGGGGTGGAGAAAATAAATGCAAGTCAAATTGTAGATTTTCCAAATGCTAGTGAGTTTACTATTTTGTACGGTAAGTTTGCAGGTAATTATACTTATGCAAAAATTTACGGGTTATTCGGGCAAGTAGATACTTGTGGGAATAGAATTGTAAGTTTCTTTAATCTTAGCGGCGATAGAATTACAACTTTTCCACTTGGTGTAAGAAATGTTGATGGTGATTATTTAGGTATTGCAAACAACCAAGCCGAGTTAATTGCTTTATGGAACATGGATGTTACAAATGCGAGTGAAGGCCCAGCAACCGCAGCCCCAAACCCAACACAAGTTACATTACCGAAAACATCAACCATTGACGGAATTTATGTAAATAGATTTTGGAAATTCGATACACAAGCGAATAAAAAGTTTAGAGTTTTGTTAGATACGGACGATATAATTGTAAGTCCTGGTGGTGTAGTTTTGAGTGGGTTAACAGATAGTATAAATTTAACAGCCTCACAAATAGCTGGAGAATGGAGTGTTGCTGGTTCACAGTCATATCCTCGTGCATTTTTACCAGCAAGAGGTATAGATTATATACCTTCTAATGGTGGCACAGTATACATATTCCATAACGATACGGATGCACCAACTGGGTTATTAGACAATATTTTTATACCAGGAGGAAGCGGAACTATAACTACTAATAATCTTAGCGGATATTTACCTAAAAGAACTCAAGAGGCTATATTGTCAACTGCTTCATTTACAGGGAATAAATGGACAAATGTGAGCAATTGGGGAGAATTAAATTTATTATCAATTCTAAATTTAAACTTTCCAAATGCTGGAAATCCAAATAATACTACTACTATTCCTTTATTTAATCACATGAATAAGCTTAAACATATATTTACTATATTCTTAAATATTTCGCCAACGGTTTATGGATTAACGGACAAAACTATATTTCCTGATTTAGGGTCTTTATTAATTCCATTTGGGCTAGCTGGCTCGCACCCATTGGGCAGCTTAACAAACTTACCAACAAAGATAAAACAAATTTCAACTGGTATTTTTGTAAATGCGAATGGAAACACCTCCGCTCAAAACGACCAATATTTTATTGATTTAGATATTATATTTAACACTACTCCAAATCCCGATTTCCCTAACCAAATGATTATAGTTTGGTCTGGATTAAATAATAGGACTACAGCGTCAGATGCAGCATATAATTCATTAATTTCCAAAGGAGTTTATATAAGACAAGAAAATTAAAAAAAATGATAAAAAAATTAAAACCACTATTAATAATATTAACAGGTGAAAGTAATTCAGGCGGATTGGCTTACAACTCCGAAGCTAGTGTAATTGAAAAAACGATAAACCCAAAGTTAAAATATCTCAATAATACTTCTTTAATATTTGCAGATTACGATATTCAAAAATCAATGATTGGACATGTTGGTTATACACAACCAATAGGAACTTTTCATGGGTGGGATTTGGAAATTTCCAACTTAACAAAAACTAACTATTTTAAAAATAGAGAAGTATTTATAGTTAAGACAGGACAGGGTGGTAGCAGAATAAGTCAATGGGCAGTTGGGGCATCTTACGAAACCACTTTTAATACTAGGGTTAATGCAGCAAAAGCATTAATAAACAAACCTCACGATACTATTATACTTTATACACAGGGGATTAATGACATTGCAAATGGTTATCCTAGTGCAACTTGGAAAACAGATACAAAAAATAGAATAAACTCAATAAAAACATTTATTCCAAAGTCTCCTATTGTAATAACATTATTTGAAACTCCAATGCCTTATACAGCCTACAATTATGCAATGTATGAAATTGCAAATGAGATAAAAGGGATTTATATTCAAAGCACAAAAGGTTTAATTACAAACAGTGGAGATGTTGCACATTGGAATTATAGTAGTATGAAAATATTGGCAAAAAAGATGTTAGATATTTTTAAATTTTAAATTATTAACTATGAATAAAATTGCAGCAATCGGATTATTAACGATAGCATTGTTTTTAGACTTGTATTTAGTTAAAAATGGCGGTGCATTTATACCAAACCATTTACGTGAAAATTTGGCACATTGGTTTAATGGTAGCTTTTTGGACTGGATTGGAATAATCATTTATAATGCAACTATTCTATTCGTTGCAAGTGGTTTATTTGGCGTGTGGGAAGATTACGAAGAGGTAGGAAGTGTTGCGAAAACAATTGCTTTTGGTATAGGATTGGCAGGTGGTTTAGGCTTAATAATGCTTACTTAAATGTTTGCAGTACTATTCATAATACTTGCAGCTATTTGCAAAGCGTTTGCAGATACAATAGCACACCATAAAGGCGGTAGTTTGCCAAAACTATTGCCGAAATATGCAAAGTATTTTGATATGCAAATACAAGGTGAATTTTTACCATTTACAAAGTATCCTTTGGACGGGTGGCACGTCGCAAATAGTGGTATGATAGGTTTCTTTTTACTTGCAGTAGGCGGTATTTATATTGTGTTAGGAAGCATTGGATTTATATTGGCATTTAATCTTTTTTATAATAAAATATTGAAGTAATGGAATTGGCAAAAGGAATAGTAATAGCAGTATTAACCGGATTAGTTACATGGCTATTAACACGGCGAAAGAATAATGCCGAAATTAATAAAATGGAGGGAGAAACAACCGAAACGGCGGTAACAATTTGGCGTGAAATGGCACATGATTTTAAAGCAGAACTAACAGAATTAAAAAGGTTGGTTGATGAATTGAAAAGCGAAAATGAGCAACTTAAAAAAATAGTTGCAGAATTAAAAACTGAAAATTTAAACCTTAAAAAAGAAATAGAAATTTTATCTAAAAAATCAAATTACTAAATATGAAGTATTTATTTTTTTTAACTGTATTATTTTCTTTAGCCAGTTGTTCGGTAACTAATCGATTAAATCGAATTGCAGAAAAACATCCAAAAACATTTGCAAAAAAAGCAGCAAAAGAATTTCCAACAACAGTTTTAAAAGATACTATTATTGAAATTAAAATAGATAGTGCCGATTATAAGGCATTGCAAGTTTATATAAATGAAGCTACAGCCACATACAATGAGGGGTTAGACAGTTTGCAAAAGGTTGTAAATAGTTTGCCACCCGAAACAAAAGACGACTGTAAACCGTACGAAAAAATTATACAATTACAAAATGGCGAAATTGAAGATTTGCTTTACAGTATTAAAAATGTTAGGCCCGTAATTGTAGAAAAAAAAGCAATTCGATATGTAGAAAATACTGCAAAGGTGGAAGTGTTGAATAATAAAATTAGAACCTTTGAGCAACAGGAATTTAAGAATGGCGAAGTAAATAAAGAGTTAAAAACCGAAATAGAAAAAATAAAAAAAGACATTAAAAAAGAACATAAACAAACCCGAAAATGGAAGCTATTTTTTTGGGGGAGTTGGGTTTTGTTTTTAGGTTTAATTTTTCTTTACAATAAAATAAAAAAATATGAAAAAATTTTTGAAAACTTTTGATGGGTTATGGGCTTTGCCTTTGGCATTTATAGCATTTATAGTTACTGGTTATTTGTTACAAACTATTGGAGGATTGGGTACTGGAAGCTATGACTTGGCTTTTTTTCAACCGTTGTTTTTATCGGTTACAATTGTTATAGGAGCAAGTACTGCTTCGGTTTGGGGACTATGGTTCACTTTTCGAGATTTGCACAAACAAATATACCACGAAATGGGGCGAAAAGATTTTTACAATTTACGAGAAAAAACAAAGGCTATCATTGCCTTAACAGTTTTTTTCTTGTATTTTTTTGCAATAATTTTTATTTACTTAAAATTGGTTTAAAAAATGAGAATATCAGTTAACAAATTAGGCTTTTCTTTAGTTGCATTTATTATTTTATTAATAATAATTTCAATTTTTGGTTGCAAGGCAACAGTTCGGGAAAGCCGAATAGTTGAAAAGGATACGGTGAATTACAGTACCCATAATAATGGGCCAATAGAAGTAAAAGAAGGTGTTATTGTAAGTATTCCTAATAATGTGACCGATACCAGTGTAGGTATAACAAAATATAAATCCATTAAAGAGGTTTATGATAGTCAATTAGGCATACGAGAAGCTACAGGTAATAATGACGGCAAAGAAATTGCCAAATACTTAAAAACTGTTGGTCTAGGTGAAGGCTTCCCATATTGTGCCGCTGGAGTAAAATGGTGTTTATTAGAAGCAGGGTATTCGCAGGCAAAAGCAATTAATGGTATGGCTTTAAGTTGTGATGTGAAAAGTAGGCATGTAGAAATTGAAAATTTGGAAAGTGGTGATGTTGGTACTTTGTACTATGCTAGGTTAGGTAGAATAGGACATGCACTTTTTTTTGATAAAAAAATAAATTCGAGTACTTATAGGAGTGTTGAGTTTAATACTAATGTAGCTGGAAGCCGTGATGGTGATGGAGTATATCGAAAGTATAGAAGCTATAATGCTACATACAGCTTCAATAGATGGACAAAATAAAATAAATTTTTTCATAGATAGATATAATGTTGATTTACCGCCTTTTCTAAGGCGGTTTTTTTTATATACCTATGGTAAATAAAGGGTACTGTGATTTAGGGCATCCTTTAAAGAATGAAAAGAAAGTCGGCTAGTTGTCCAATTGTTATGTTTCGGGAACAACTCGAAACCTCGATATAATTTATATCGGGGTTTTTTATTTCCAATAAGTTCAAAGCCTTTACAGCAGCGTATTTGCTGCTAAAGAATGGGTGCAAATTTTCAATTAATAGGTGTTGTCCTGTATAGCATAGGGAACGGGACAACACAACCGAAATAAAGCGTTGTTTTAGTTCACAACTTAAATTTTGGAATACGGTTTTGATGTTTGATAGTTGCAAAATTATTTCGTGCAGCTTTGCATCTGTTAGGTTTACATCGGTGTTTACTTCATTTATTTTTTCCTGTAGTTCACTTTCTTTTGCCTTTAATCCACTAATTACATTGGTGTAAGTTTCTTTGCTAATATCTTCATTAAGCAAATATTTTTCCTGTGCATCCGAAATTCTTTTTTTTACTTTTGAAAGTTCGGTATTGATTTTTTGCAAGTCAAAGCCTTTGTTTTTATCCATTTCGGTAATTTGGGCCTTAACCGATTTTAACACATTTTCAATAGTTGATTTTGGTAAACTAAAATGTTCAAGTATTTCATGTACTAAATTATGTACTTTATTTGCGGAATAATTTACACGGTGTGTACCACATTTGTAGTACCAATAGTAAACTCCTTTTTTCCCTTTACTGCGTCCAGCGGTCATAGGTTTACCACATTCATTGCAGCTTAGAATACCACGTAACCAAACTTCATCGTTACCATGGTATTTATTGCCCTTAAATCTATTCATGTTTTGCACTTGATAATAAATTGATTTTGAAATTATGGGTTCATTAATAGATGTAGTTTCGTAGGCTAATTTTCCCTTATGTGCCGGGACATCAATAATACCTGCATAAAGTTTACGTTTTAAAATATCGGTTACAAAGGAACGCCTTTTGTTTTTCAATCCTAATTTGTCCGCAATTTCAAAAGCACCTAAGCCATTTAGGAACAAATTAAAGGCTTTTTTTACGTTGTCGGCTTCTACTTCATTAATTAAAAGTATTGGTTTGTTTTGGCTATCCCTGCTATTCGTATAGCCATACGGTGCCATATTAATCCAACGACCATTTGCAAGGCTACGATATACACCGTCTTGGGTTCGCTCCTGGATCCGATTACGTTCATTATTACTCATAAGAAGCTCCATTGTACGGAGTAACTTAAACCCTAGTTCGTTAGTATCTTGGGCCAATGTATCTTTGACGGTTAATATTCTAACTTTTAACTTTTGTTCTATTTCACGAATTTTTACTAATGCATCTACAAGGTCGGCTCTACTGAAACGGTCAATGTGTTTGACCACAATAAATTTAATACGTTTATCTTTTTTGATTAGTGTTTCTAAATCCTTCCATTCAGGTCGGTCAAAAGTAAAAGCGGATTTGCCGTTTTCAATAAATACTTTGGTAAGGTTAAGCCCTACCCTTTCGCAATACTCTTTTATAATTATGGGTTGGTCTTCAATGGAAGTATTGGACTGGTCTTGGTCGGAAATTCGGGCATATCCTACAGCATACTCCATGGTATTATTTTTTTTCTAAGTTTTCAATAACTTTCTTTTGCAAATCAATTGTGTATCGTAAATAATCCCGTTCTTTTTTCAACTCTTCTAAAGCCTTTTCACAAGGGTTTTCTACTCGTTTTATTTTATACTTCTCAATATCGTCTTTGGCGTTTTTTAAAAAATTCTCAATTGCTTTATAATCTTTTATTTTTGGGTTTGACCCTCTTTGCTCCCACGCATTCACCCTTGGAAGTGGAACATTTATAATATCCGCAAACTCCTGTTGTGTAAGTTTGTTTTGTTTCCGTATGGCTTTAATGTTGAGCGTATCCAATGTTCCTTAATTTTCGTAATTGTATAAACAATTTATTTGCTTCATAAGTTTAAACGCAATTTCTTTTGGTAAATCTACATCTATGCGGTCTTTCTTTGTATCGAGTCTAATTGCAGTAATTTTTTTAGTATATAAATACTCTAGTTCTTTATCGTTTCCCATTTTTCCGCCTAAAAAAAAATAAAATTTACCGTCACAATTATATTTAGATCTGTTGACCAGTTCAAATTTTGTGTTGTCTTCGCATATAAAAAAAGCTTTGTCGCCAACATCAACACAATTAACTGATTTGATAGCAGTTATTTGCACGGCAATTGTTTTGTCTCTAACTAAAGCCGTAAGTATATCGATACCCTCGTCGCTATTTGGTTTTGTTATTTTAATAAAGCCTTTTGCAGAAATACTTATTTTCCCAGTGAATTTATCGGTATCAACCGTAATTAAATCGGAACAATCTAAATTTGGAGGGCTGTCATCAAAAGTATTTTCTTTTTTAGGAGCAACTAACTCTTTTTCAGGTATTGTATCCATTTTAATTTTTTCAACAACATATTTCCATGTTCCGTTTTTATTTAACAAAACCTTTTTACCATTATCGGCGGTTGCTCCAATTTGCGAATGTAGTAAAACAGGAGCTAAGAATAGAATTACAATTAATCTTTTCATTTTATAATTTTAATAAATAGTTTTTTCATAGAAGTAGCAATAAGTTTGATTAGTTCGATGCCGATATTATTTGGTTTGTAATTCATTTAAATATATCTAATTGCACCACCCTACCCATATTGTTTTTGGGTGTCTTTTTTTTGGTAAAGTTTTTCTTTCAAAAAATCAATTGTTAAGTTTAGATTTTCTATAGTTTTTTTTAATTCCGTTTCTCTTTTTAAGCAGCTATTAAGGTTATTTATATTAATAGACGGTTTCTCAAATTCTAAAGGAAAATCTGGCTCGTTTACAAAATTTGAGTTTTCATCTTCATTTAATGGGTAACTAAAAAATTCATAAAACACTTTTAAAAAGTTATCTGATGGAACTTTTTTTTTGCTTAAATAATCACTTACGTTTGATTTTGCAAAACCTGTTTTTAAAGCAATTTCTGCAATAGGGAAGCGTAAATCTAAATTTTCTACGTCTTTATAAAATTGTTCTATTTTGGAACTTATTAACATATTGTTATAAAATGTGTATAAATAAAGTTATAAAAAAGTAATATTGTTATATAAATGTTCTATGTTTGCAATACTAAAGTTCGTAACAAAAATTAGTAACGATAACAAATATACAAAGTAAAATGAGATTAACAAAAAAAATTCAGGATTTAATACATAACGATGTAAAGCTAAGGGCGAAATTAATGTTGGCCCTTAACTTAAATGATATAACTATAAAAAGACTTGTTAAAAATAGCCATTGGAAAATGACAACTAAAATAGCATTAAATGCATTGCAAGAAATTACTGGCTTAACAGAAAGTGAAATATTGGAAGAAACTACAATAACGGCATAAATGGAAAACGAAACTAAAATAGACCCTTTAGAACAAATATTGATTGAATGGGTGCTTTCAGTAATAAAAAAACCTTAACTGTGAATTAAGGTAAAAAATTTAATAATCTTTTAAAAATTGAAATCATGGCAAAGTTAAGTGAAAATGAAAAACTAAACAAAATATTCCCTGCTGTAGCGGTATTGTGGAATAACATTACTGACAACGATTGTTGTTCTTACATTAATAGTATGGTTCACGCCCTTTGTGGTCATTATGAATTGTATGAGGTTGTGTACGGTGAAACTATTTATATAGATGCAGCTTTTATTGCCTGTTGGATGGACTTGTGCAACTCAAATAGTATTACAGAAAGACAAGTCAAAACATTATTTTTTGAAACGGTGCAGCATTTCGCAAATGAGTTAGAAGATGTAAAAGAAGATAGCTGCTATTTAGAACAAGAATTTAACTAGATGGAAAAATTGGCACTAGGAAAAATTAGTGTTAAGCAATTGGACTTCATAAGAAAAGAATACAAATTTTTAGCGCACACAGATAAGGAAAAGGCAACAAAAGTACAATTGCGACTAGAAAGGGCAAGATTGGCAACATTCATTCGCACCATAGAGAAAATATTTGATATAGATTTTTATGGTGAACTACTTAAAAAATTATAAAACATGGCTTCTAAAAAATGGTTAGAAATTCAAATTGAATTGTACAAAGGTAGGGTTGCAGAAGAAAAAAATATTGATGCAAAAAATTTCTGTCAACACGAGTTAGACGGGTTACGAAGACGGTTAAAAAACTTCGACAAACCTCATTCACCTATTAGTGAAAATTACAAATTTCAGGCACGTTTTACAGGAAACTTTTATTCACTAAGCTAAAAATAATAAAGTTGAAATTAATTACAATTTTTCTATACCTAATTGTTTGCCCTACGCTTTTGACTGTAGTTTATCCTTTATCAATTGCTTTTTCAATAATCAATATTTTAATCACTTTAAAATTTACACCATGCAAAAATTAATTGAAAGTTTAATCATGCCTCTTTTGCTAATTGGTTTTGCAACTTTGGTACTTATGCTAAAACCTGATTTAGAAAAAGAAAAAAAATAGTTTCTCCCTTGCAATCGTTATGGCTTTAAATACCGCAAGAAAAAAAAATAGCAAAGCCAATTTTTTACATTAAAAATCAAATAAAAATCAAATAAAAATGAAATTAGAAATCAAAACACAAAGTGCAAAAGAAACGTCTTTAAACATTACGGACAAAGTAAAATCTTTTGAAGATGCTTGTAAGGTATTAGGCGTTAATGGCGAAGTATTAACAGGCACTTTACATGAAGCTTTAGAGAATGATGGTAAAGCAATCGAAACGCATTTAAAATTACTTGTTATCGTTAAAGCACTTAACGAAGGTTGGACACCTGATTGGAGTGATGACAAAGACCACAAATACTACCCATGGTTTGATATGGAAAATGGTTTTGTGTTGTACCACGTGAATTACTACGACGCGCTTACGGATGTTGGCTCCCGCCTTTGCTTCAAAAGTAGAGAGTTAGCCGAATACGCTGCTAAACAATTTTTAGACTTGTATAAAGATTATTTCACAATATAAAAATTTAGGTTGTAAGCTTAATGGGCTAATTGGTTTTGTGTTGAACAACGTGAATTACAACTACACGAATACGAATGTTAGCTCCCGACTATGCTAAAAAGATTTAATGGCTTAAACCTTGGCAACAGTTCCAAAAAATAAAATAATTAAAACAGGGCGTTAGTACTTACGGAATGCGACCTATTTAAGCAAAGGCATGAAAAGAATAAATAATTTATATCAAAAAATAACGACACTTGAAAATTTAGAACTTTCGGACAAGAAAGCCCGTAAAGGTAAAAATGTTTGCGGAGTTACGGATATAAAAGCAATCCAAAAAATGTTGCTGGATAAAACTTTCACTACTTCTAATTATTCTACTTTCAAAATATACGAACCAAAAGAAAGGCTAGTTTATAGGCTACCTTATTTTCCTGATAGGGTCGTACATCATGCTATAATGAATATTTTAGAGCCTGTGTTTGTAGCAATGTTTACAAAAGATAGTTATAGTTGTATAAAGGGTAAAGGTGTTCATGCTGCTGCAAATGCTGTAAGATTAGCTTTAAAAAATAAAGACCTTACAAGGTATTGTTTAAAACTAGATATAAAGAAATTCTACCCAACTATTGACCACGCTATTTTAAAGCAGTTACTAAGTAGAAAAATAAAAGACAACGATTTACTTTGGTTAATGGGTAACCTTATTGATAGTGCAGACGGGTTACCTATTGGAAACTATTTAAGTCAATATTTTGCTAATTTTTATTTAACCTATTTCGACCATTGGATTAAAGAAAAAATTAAGGTTAAACACTACTTTAGATACGCTGACGATATTGTTATTTTATCGGATAGTAAAGAGTATTTGCATACGATACTTGCTGAAATCAAAAACTATTTGAGTGAAAATTTAAAGCTAACTGTTAAAGAAAATTACCAAATTTTTCCAGTAGAAAAAAGGGGTATTGACTTTGTGGGGTACGTTTTTTATCACACCCATACAAAAATTAGAAAATCCATAAAACAAAATTTTGCAAGAATGCTTGTAAGTAGGAAAAATCCTGCTTCAATTGCTTCTTACAATGGTTGGTTAAAACATTGTAATTGTAGAAATCTTCAAAGAAAACTTTTAAAAATAGCATAAATGAACATTACATTAAGTATTACAGGCGCAACCGCAGCCGAAATCAAACAAGCGGTACAGGAACTTTCAAATTCATTTGCCATCAATGTGAATGGCGAATTGTTAGAATTGAAAAGTGAAAAAGTAGAAATTACCGAAAAGGTAACTAAAGAAAAAAAAGCAGTTGTTAAAGAAGATACTGCAAAAGTAGAAACACCAGTAGTTGCAAACACAGATGCGGCAGTAACCTTGGAACAAGTAAGAGCAGCGGTACAAGCCAAAGCCAACAATGGTAAACGTGTAGAAGTTAAAGCAATCCTTACAGAGTGCGGTGCTGAAAATGTTACTTCTTTGGCTAGTGAAAAGTACGTAGAGTTTTTAACCAAAGTAAATGCTTTATAATGGGAGAACACGCAATACTTAGCCCCTCGGGGGCTTCAAGATGGTTGGAGTGTACACCCTCTGCAAGATTAGAACAGCAGTTTCCCGATCGTTCGGGGACTGCTGCTGCGGAAGGGACTTTGGCCCATGCTATTGGTGAACTCTTTTTGAAAAAGTCTTTGGGTTTAGTTAAAAAAGCAGTTTACGAAAAGCAAATTAAAATTTTAAGCGACAACCCATTATTTGAACAAGTCATGTTTGAATACATGGAGAATTACGAAACTTATGTTTTAGAACAATTCGAGAATGCAAAAAGCCATACGAAAGATGCCATTATATTCTTAGAACAAAAATTGAATTTAACAGATTATGTACCCGATGGGTTCGGTACTGGGGATGTGGTTATCATTGCCGATGGTGTTATGGATATTATCGATTTGAAGTATGGTAAAGGTGTTCCTGTTAGTGCTGTAGATAATAAGCAAATGATGCTTTACAGTTTAGGGGCGTTACGTGAATTTGACTATATGTATAAAATTGATAAGGTACGTATGACTATTTACCAACCTCGTTTAGATAGCATTAGCATTTTTGAAATGGACGTAAAAGAACTTAAAGAATGGGCTGAAAACGAACTTAAACCAAAGGCAGCATTAGCTTTTAAAGGCGAAGGCGAATTTAAGGCTGGTGAAGCCTGTAGATTTTGTAAAGCAAAAGCAGTTTGTAAGGCGAATGCTGACTATAATTTAGAATTGGCAAAATACGATTTTAAAGAAAGTCCTTTATTAAGTGATGAAGATATTTCGGATATAATGAACAGAACAGACACTTTTATAAAATGGTTAAATGCTGTAAACGAAAATGCACTTTACGAAGCGGTGAATAATGGTAAGCGTTGGCCCGGATATAAACTAGTTGAAGGTAGAAGTAATCGAGTTTATGTAGACGAAACTAAAGTTGCTGAAACGCTAAAAGTAAAAGGTTATGCTGACGACTTTTTGTACATTAAAAAATTACTGGGTATTACTGCAATGGAAAAGGCTTTGGGTAAAAATGAGTTTACAGAAACCTTATCGGATTTAGTCGTTAAACCTGCTGGTAAACCTACTTTGGTTTTACTGGAAGATAAACGCCCTGAATACAATAGTGCTGAAGGTGCAGCACAAGATTTTGAATTTATCCTTAATGAGGATTTATTATAAACAAGTATTATTTAACAAAAAAAAACGTAAAAACGATGTCAACGACAACAACGACAAACGCCCCAACAACTAAAGTAGTTACGGGCCTAGTAAGATTTTCTTACTTACACATTTGGGAACCTTCTGCGGTACAAGAAGGACAAGACAAAAAGTATTCTGCTTCTCTTATCATTTCAAAAGAGGACAAGGCTACTTTGGCATCTATCAATGCTGCTATTAAAGCTGCATCGGAACAAGGTAAAGCAAAGTTTGGCGGTAAAATACCTGCTAACTTGAAGACACCTTTACGTGATGGTGATGTAGAACGCCCCGAAGACGAAGCTTATGCGAACAGTTATTTTATCAATGCAAATGCCAAAACAAAACCTGGTATAGTTGATAGAAACGCTGCTCCTGTTCTTGACCAAGACGAAGTGTACAGCGGTTGTTATGGACGTGCTAGTGTTACATTCTATGCGTTCAACACAAGTGGTAACAAAGGTATTGCCTGTGGGCTTAACCATTTAATGAAAGTTAAAGATGGTGAGTCTTTAGGCGGACGTAGTACTGCGGAAAGTGATTTTGCCGAAGTACTAGAAGGGGATGATTTAATGTAAAAAAAACGAGATTAAGCAACCTGCGTTAGTGGTTGCTTTTTATTATGCAAACCCAAACTCAATTTACCGATAATTCTTTAATGCCTTTTGGTGTACATCGAGGCAAACCTATGATTAATATTCCTGCAAAATACTTGTTATGGCTTTATAATGAGGGTTGTAACCATGACGGGGTAAAAAAATATTTAATTGAAAACCTTGAAGCACTTAATAAAGAAGCTGGTAATAATAAACGTTAAATAATTAGTAAAATGCCAACATACAAACAATTAAAAGAACATGATAGGGTAATGAAGGAACTTGGGTTGGATTATTATGGAAATGTAAAAAATGAAAATTTAGCCAGTCGAACTAATGCCAAACCGCGTTGTGGTAAACACCAATACAGAAAAATAAAAACCGAGTGTGGCGATATTTATTGGGTTTGTCAATGTGGTAAAACTCTATAAATAATTATAACTACCTCGAATAGAAAAAATTTCATAACCCCTAAAATTAAAAAAAATGATATTAGAAATTCAAAAAATAGACGTACAAAAAGTATATGCTGAAACCGACGAAAACGGTAAAAACTTATTACAAAAATTATTCGATAAGTCAATATTTGAAACCAAAATAACGGACAAAGTAAAATCTTTTGAAGATGCTTGTAAAGTATTAGGTTTGAATTACTCCTTAAGTCCACACTTTTATACAGCAGATGAAATTGCTTATCTTAAATTAAAGGTAATTGTTAAAGCACTTAACGAAGGTTGGACACCTGATTGGAGTGATGACGAAGAACACAAATACTACCCATGGTTCGATTTGGAAAAGGGTTTTGTGTTGTACGACGTGGCTTACTACTTCACGCTTACGTCTGTTAGCTCCCGCCTTTGCTTCAAAAGTAGAGAGTTAGCCGAATACGCTGCTAATCAATTTTTAGACTTGTATAAATCTTTTATGGTTATTGCATGAAAACATTAGCCATAGACATAGAAACATATAGTTCGTTTGATTTAATTAAGTCGGGTGTTTATAAATATGTAGAAGCCCCCGACTTTTCTATTTTACTTTTAGCTTGTTCTTTTGATGGAAAGCCAATTGAATTATTTGACTTAACCCAACCAACAACGGATCCAAAGATTAGAGAAAAATCAAGACTAGTTTACCAAGCCTTAACCGACCCTACTGTTTTAAAAACGGCTTTCAATGCCAATTTTGAAAGGACTTGTATTGCGAAGTTTTTTAATCTTGTTTTACCCCCCGAACAATGGGAATGTACAATGGTTAAAGCCTCTATGTTAGGGTTGCCTTTAAGTCTTGACCAAGTGGCAAAAGCTTTACAGTTAACAGAACAAAAAGACGCAATTGGTAAAACCTTAATCCGTTATTTTTCTTTGCCTTGTAAGCCTACAAAAGCCAACGGAGAAAGGTTAAGAAACTTACCTGAACATGATTTGGATAAATGGCAACAATTTAAAAATTATTGCATACAGGACGTTAAGACGGAACTTGCTATAAGAGAAAAAATAAAGTTTTTTGAAATACCTACTACTGAAAAAAAGTTGTGGTGTTTAGACCAAAAAATAAACGATACAGGTTTATTGTTAGATGCAAATTTTGTACAGACTGCAATTAATCTTAGCAATAGAAATACCGAACGTCTTACTAATGAAGCAATCCGATTAACTAGCTTAGACAACCCAAATAGCGCAGCGCAATTGAAAGTGTGGTTAAGTGGTGAAACTGGTGAAACTGTTATTAGTTTAACCAAAGAAGCTATTCCTTTATTGCTTAAAAACACGGACTGCGAAATAGTTAGTAGAGTGCTTACCATTAGGCAGGAAATGGCAAAAACTAGTGTTAAGAAGTACGAAGCCATGAAAAAAGGTATTTGTAACGATAATCGGGTTCGAGGTTTATTACAGTTTTATGGTGCTAATCGTACTGGTCGTTGGGCTGGTCGTTTAGTACAAGTACAGAACTTACCACAAAATCATTTAATCGATTTGGATTTGGCTCGTACTGTTGTAGCTAGTGGGGATTTGGAAATGCTGGAAATGCTTTTTGGCAATGTCCCTGATACCCTTTCACAATTGATTAGAACGGCTTTTATTGCACCTAAAGAACACCGTTTTATTGTAGCCGATTTTAGTGCAATTGAAGCTAGAGTAATAGCGTGGTTAGCTGGTGAAAAATGGCGTTTGGACGTTTTCAATACCCATGGTAAAATATATGAAGCTTCGGCGGCCCAAATGTTTAAAGTACCCATCGAAAGCATTACTAAAGGTTCGCCTTTAAGGCAAAAAGGTAAAGTTGCTGAATTGGCTTTGGGTTACCAAGGCGGCCCAAATGCTTTAATAAAAATGGGTGCTTTGAAACAAGGATTAACAGAAGAGGAATTGCCAAAATTAGTAGCAATGTGGCGAAATGCAAACAAAGCCATTGTAAGGCTTTGGAGTGTTGTAGAGAATGCAGCTATTGAAGCGGTGCAAGAAGGCAAAGCGGTACAAATTATGTTTGGTGTTCGCTTTTTTATTGAGAAGGGTATTTTGTTTATAGAGTTACCCAGCAAAAGAAAACTAGCCTATTTAAAACCTAATTTAAAACCAAATAAGTTTGGTGGATTAAGTTTAACCTATCAAGGGCTAGACCAAACTACAAAGCAATGGGGCGTTCAAATTACTTATGGTGGTAAGTTAGTAGAAAACATTGTACAGGCAATTGCAAGGGATTGTTTAGCAGAAAAAATGTTATTGGTAGACGAAGCAGGATATAAGTTGGTGCTTCATGTACACGATGAAATTGTTTGTGAAGAACCTAACAGCCATGTAAGATTAGGAGAAATAAATAAACTAATGGGTGAGCCTATCCAATGGGCAAAAGGGTTACCCTTAACTGCGGATAGTTACGAAACAAAATATTATAAAAAAGATTAAAAAATTAAATAATGGCAACTAAAACAAAAAAACCAAAAAAAGTAGGGGTAACAAAAAACCCTTTTACTCCAATTGAAGAAGTTATTTTATTATTCGACAATTATTTAGATACAAAAAAAGCAATTATAGATAATTATCTAATCGGTGATAGTGGTATGGTACTGGAATTAGAAACCGCCGATTATAATTTCAAAACTGAATTAGGAAGTATTCAAGACGAAGAAACTTTTGAAAGCATTTTAGCACAATTAAAACGAGTAAAACATTTAAAAACTCCTACTGCTTTATTAAGTAGAATTATAGAAGTTGAAAGTATTACAGTTGATACTTTATTAGAAATAGTTGCTGCTGAAGATGAAGACGCAATACGGAAGTATCAATCCGATGACGGTAGTTATGCCGTTATCAAAATGGAGTCCTTAGAACATAGAATGAAACTAGAGGAATTTATTAAAAAAGAAATTTACCCTAATTACGCTGACGAAAATAAATATACTATATAAAATGGTGTTAACACATGACGGAAGCTTCGATATTGCTACAGGTCGAAACCGAAAAGAAATGAACTGGCGAAACAAGGAAATGCTATGGAGTGAACTGGTGGAAAAGCTAAGTGAAACCCATTACACCGCCGAAACCCATGCCGAGTACTTAGCTGCTAAGAAGCCGAGACAAGACGAAATTAAAGACGTTGGTGGCTTTTGTGGTGGCTTCCTTACTGGTGGTAGGCGCAAAGCTTCTAACGTATTACACCGCCAATTATTGACCTTAGATATTGACTTTGGTAATACTTCGTTTTGGGAAGATTTAACGTTGATTTATGGCGCTGCTGCGGTGGTGTATTCTACCCATAAGCATTCGCCTGATAGTCCTCGTTTAAGGTTAATCATGCCTTTGGATAGACCTGTACGACCTGACGAATACGAAGCTATTGCGAGGCGGATTGCAGGGGTGTTAAACATAGAATTGTTTGACCCTACTACATTCCAACCTGAACGCCTTATGTATTGGCCCAGCACTAGTAAAGAAGCGGTGTACGAGTTCCAATACCAAGATGGGGTTTGGTTAAATGCCGACGAGATTTTGGCGACTTACCGTGATTGGCAAGATAGCAGCGAATGGCCCGTAAGTAAACGAGTGGATAAGATACTGCAACGCTCTATGCAAAAGCAGGGCGATCCTTTAGAGAAAGTCAGCAAAACTGTTGACAAAAATATTTTGAGGTGTTATCAACGTTGTCGAGGGTATTAATTCAAGGCCGGTGATTAAAACATCGGGATCGCTGTCGTTATCAACGTCTGAGAAAGTA
>JBGSBN010000028.1:0-24289 GCA_041730515.1 Methylacidiphilales bacterium
TTTTTTGAAAAATGCGCAGTAGGCAAGTTGTAGTCGGTATAGTATAACCTGCAAGCCACAACCCGAAATCATCAAACCTGCAACGAGCAATATGGAACCTGCAACAACTCCAACTCGTAACCTTCTAACTCGTAACTCTCAATTATCCAAAACATCTTTATAAGCTTGCAAAACATCATTTTCAAAACATCTTTTTTATTTCTAAGTCGCAAATATGAATGATGAAACCATTGAAAATATTACATGACAAAACTTGTAAAGACGGTTAGAATTAGGAAAGAGTTATCATAAATATTTACTAAAACAGCAAGCAGTTTGAGGAATTCAATTATTACTTTCTGCTTTATTTTTTTTAAAAATTAAAAGGTATCATCATTTTTTCTCTAATTTCTTTAAATTGAATTCTAGGTTCTTCATCATTTAAGTCTTCTAGTTTTTTATAAGCTTTTACCAAAGCATTTGGAAATTCTTCTTTGTAAACTATCTTATAAAACGAAAATCCATTATACGGAATTACAGTTTTGCGCTTTAAAATTTGAATCTGTTTTTCTACTTG
Source organism: Methylacidiphilales bacterium (assembly GCA_041730515.1). GTDB lineage: Bacteria > Bacteroidota > Bacteroidia > UKL13-3 > UKL13-3 > JAAFJM01. The sequence continues at coordinate 557 of JBGSBN010000028.1, forward strand.
TTCGTCTTTAAAATATTGCATAAAAACGTTGGCTCTTTCAGCATTCAATTGCTTAAATTTTAAATTAACGGTACTATTTCCAACTAGCTTGCTGCATTTTTCTTGAATGGTAAAAAGCATTTTATCTTTAGTTTTTGAATTCAAATATTTTACAAAATCCTTGTCCTTAATCGACATTCTTTCAATGCAAGTTGAATCAAAATCGTTTAACGATTTTGCAGAAATATGCTTAGTAGCTGTGTAATATTTTTTCTTGGCCTCAAAAAACAAAATGTATTCTTTTTCTTTTAGGTTGTAATGTTGCGGGTAAATTTGAATGATTGCATTTGGATTTTGCTTTAAAAATTCAACCATTTTACTTGTAAACTTTTTTTGTTTGCGATCAAAAACACTAACCCTTGTTGGCCATTTAATGGTCAATGCTTTTTCTATTTTGGTTTCAATATTTTTTATCTCAAATATGTAAGGCGATGTTATTGGTTTTACTAAAATATTGGTGATAATATCTATTATAATATCTCGGTATTTGAAGTTTGGTTTATTTAAATTACCAGTTATTGGAATTTGATAATCTATTACATTGCCTCTTTCCCTTGCAAAGGCCATCACTAACCACATTGGTATCCATTTATTACCTTTATTTTTTACTCGTTTGGAATGTCTTGGATCAATAACTAATAAATGGTTTCGGCTATTAATTATACCATTTCTAACCCTCCAATTTCCAATAATTTCAATGGTTCCTCTATCTAATGGATACGAAGTATAGGAAATAATGTATGGATTAAACATAGTAATAGGAATATTTTTAAACTCATAATTTAAGTCAAAATCTGTACTATCTTTTGGATTAACACTTAGCTTTATATTGGCATTTCCAAAAGGTTTTAAACCCGAACTTATTGAAGCATTTACTCTTAAATGTTTCTTGTCTATGGAGTCGGCATAAAACGAAAATGGAGACAATCCAACTGAAAACTTTTCACTGAGTGCATAATCATTGTATTTTAAGTTTCCGTTATAAATAGCCACTCGGTTTATTTTATAATCACTTCTAAAAAAGTTTTTGGCCAATATTTTAACATAATCTGCTATTTCAAAAATTAAATTAAACTGAGCAGTATTGGCTTTTGCCGATTTTATATTTGATCCTTTACCACCAAAAATTGTTTGAATATTATCTAAACTATCATATCGTTCATATTTAAAATAAGGCTTGTTTAAATAAATAGAATCGAAATTGTATTTTTTGTTTTTAGGACTTAATTCATTGATGGCTACAACCAGTTTTTTAAACGAAGCATAATCTTCTTTTGGATTTTTTCCAAAATGAAATTCATTAATAGCTAACAGCCCCTTTAAATTAATATTTTCACCACTTGAAAAATTTCCAAAGGCTTTAATATCTGCATCTAAGGTGGCCGAAAATTTTCCGTAATTGGTTAATGCATTTAAGTATTGATCTATTATTTGTAAATCAAATTTATTAACCACAGCAGCTAGTCTGTAATTTAAATTTTTTAAATTAATTGAAAAATCTCCTTTTGCAACACCCGTTTTTATACCCGATTCAAAAGTAAATTTAGTTTCAATTGAATCAATATTCCAGCTATAACCTTCGCTTGAAATATTTACTTTTTTTATAAAATAGTTGATAGGAATTCGGCTATCTTTATAATAAAAAACGCCATCGTTTATGTTTAAATTGAGCAAACTAAAATGAACAGGTTCTTCAGTTGTATCAGTTTTTTCTTTTGAAACAAATTTATCAATAATGCTATTAAAGTTAAACTCTGTTTGGTTTTGAATAACAGTAAATTTTGGCTTATCAAAGGTTAATTCTGTTATTTCATAATTTTTATTAAATATTTTATATACTGAAAAATCAGCAATTAATTCATCAGAGGAAATAAATACACTATCACTTTTTAGTTCATAAATTGTTAAGTTATTAAACAATAAATAACCTGTAAATGGATTTACATAAACCCAATCCACGGTAATTTGCCTACCAGTATATTTTTCATCATACTTTTCAATTAAATACTTGGTTATTGGCGAAATAAAAACAATGATAGCGATGGCCAAAAGAATAATAATAGCAGTTATACCAAGTATTGTTTTGTAAATTTTACTCCATTTTTTAAACTGCATCAGAATGATATATTATTTTTTTACTTTGGTATTGTTAATGGTAATATCTTTTAGTTCTATTCCTATTTCATCTATATCGTGATTGATTTCAAGTTTAAATTTCTCCCATATAAGTTTCCTTTCTTCATTGTAATCATTCATTCGTTTGCGCAAATCGTTATTTTTTTGTTCTAATTCTTTAGTTTGTTTTTCAAATTTATTTTTGTTTTCAAACTTGATATTTTTACCCCTTAAAACCTTTATTTGTGCATCACTGTTATTTAGTTTTAAATCGGTTTCATTTTTAAACAATTGCCATTCATCAAACAATTCGTTTTTTACAATCACTTTTACTTCAGGTTCTTTTACTGGTAAATTAGTAATTGTAGTAATTGAATCAGTTACATTCATTTTTGATTATTTTACTCGCTCAAAGGCATCATCTACTTTTTTCTCGTGCGATTCGCAAGAAGTAATAAAAATAAGTAGTATTGCAATAAATGGAAGGCTATATTTAAGTAACATATTTATTTGTTTTTTAGATTTTTTTTGGGTGCGTTTTTCAATTATTTTTTCAAATCAATACTCCACGATTCAAGCGTAAAAATTTCTTTGTAAGCTTTTGGTTTTAGGGCTATTACTCCTGTGTAAGGATGATCTAAAACAATGATGATATACATAAACATACCAATAAATACTCCTAAAAGTATATTCATACCTACGTGAATTCTAACACTTTCAATATCTAGTAAAATGGCAATATATAAAGTTATAAAAGCGCCTAAAATAATAGGAATCCAAATAGGTGCAGGAACCTCTGTATCCATCGAATTTATTCTTAACCCTCTATAAGTATCAAGCTCATTTAAATGGCTAAACATTTCGGCTACCAATTGTGCTTCAAAAGCATTTTGTGGTTTCATGTTTTCAATTTCAAAATATACCTTGCTTAACGATTCGGGCGTTTTTCTACTTGGTTTCATAATGGCCATATTAGGAAATTCTTCATCTATTACATTATATACAAAATTGAGGTAAACCATTTTTAAGTTTTTTGAAACTAAAGAATCGGGATAATATTTTATATCGCGGTATAAACCCATGGCCGAACTCCCTTCTTTGCTTACATTATCACGGGTACTATTTAATTGCCCCCATACTACAAAAACTACAAAACTTAGCAATAATGCATATAAATTAGTTACAGCTAAAAACACAAAGCCGGTTACTTCATTGTGCGACCTTAATACTTTTACTTTTAGGTGTTTTCTAGCTAAATAAGTTAAAAAACCTGAAATGGAACCAAATAAAATTGTTAAACTTACAAACAAAATGAAAGGTGGCATTTGAACCAAATAGTATGTAATTGCCATTTTTATATTATTAAGAATATGTATTATTTAAATTGAATATTATGTTGCTTTTGCAATTTCGGTTGGAGCAACTACCCCTGTATAAGTTTTGGCATAAACATAAGTAAACTCTGCACCAAAAAACATAATAATAGAGGAATAAGAAACCCATAATAAAATTAATATAACTGAACCAGCAGCTCCATAAACCGAGGCAGGATTTGCTTTTCCAAAATAATAAGCAAGCGCAGTTTTTCCTATAGTAAATAATATGCCTGTTATTAATGAACCTAACCAAACATGATTCCATTTTATTTCAGCATCGGGTAAAACTTTAAACATTAATGCAAACAAAAATGAGATAACTGCAAGCGACAATGAAAAATTAATGATGCTAAAAACTGAAATCATAAAGGGCGAAGTATCCACTTTTATCCAATTACTCATGGCAGCTATGGCGGTAGAAATAACTAATGAAATAGTTAACAAAAAGGCTATTGCCAATATTAATCCAAACGAAAACAACCTTGCTTTTAAAATAGGTAAAATACCATTTTGAGTTACTGTTTTAACTTGCCAAATTACATTGAGTGTTTTTTGTAATTCAACAAAAACGCCTGTAGCACCAATTAATAGTATAATTACACCAACTATAGAACCCCAAAGTGTAGCTTTCGACTCGTTCGCTTTTTCTAATATTTGGCTTATTTGAGTAGCAGTACTTGCCCCCATACTTTTCGATATTTCATTGATGAGGTCATTATTTACGGTTTCATTTCCAAAAAAATAACCCATAACAGTAACTATTAAAAGTAACAAACCTGGAATACTAAAAATAGCATAATAGGCTATAATTGCACTTTCTCTAAATGGATCAATACTTATCCAAGCTTGAAAACTATTTAAAAAAAGTTTACCCAAATGTTGAATTTTAAATTCCATTACTTAACCTTGGTATTCTTTTTATTTAACTTGATGCCTGCTTTTGTAATTTTTTTAGGTGAACCAGCTATTTGATTTGGATCATTCGCATTTGGTTTTTCTCCGTTAAAATCTTGGTATGTTTTTTTCTCCATTAAGTTAATGGTTTCAATGGCGTTTATGGTTTCAGTTGTATTCATTTTTATTTTGATACCGTATTAAATTTATGCTCCATCAATTTAGTCAGTTTTACTTTTTTGGTTTTTCCCACAATTTTGCTTCCTATAAAATACCTAGCTAATAATGATGCTACCACTAAAATTAGTAATAAATGAATTAAAGCACCTAAGCCAAATAGAAAAAAGCCAAAAGCCCAAATAACTATTAGAACTTTTGCTGAAATATGTAAAAATTGCGTTGACATGTTGTTTATTTTTGCTACAAAAGTGCCTTTAAAAAGTGTTCAACTTGTTACATATTTATTTTAAGTGTTGTATAAATCACACGTTAATTGATTGTAATTTTCGAAATTGGGGAATAAAAAAAGCAATATTCATAAAGATAGAAAACACCATGATTTATAATGAATTCAGCAGGTTATACATAGGTTGAAAAAAATATAAACATACTTTAGAAAAAAGAAAGTTTAATTTAAGTGCTTCATAAAAACAAAAGAAAATAAAAACTTAAACGCATTTTTTTCAAGCAGCTGCGTTTTTTTATGGTAAATAGGAAGTAGCTTATAGAGCCTTTCTTCAACTTTTCTCAGCAACCAAATAACAAGGGTTTTACTTTTTGTGATATTGGTATTTTATTAACATACTCACTAAAAAATTGCTTTTCGTAGCTGTTTTGCTTGTTACCAATTTTATAATGTGTGATTTATATAACTATTTCCTTGAATTGTGAAATACTTTAAAAAGTGTAATATTTATTTTTACACTTTAAATGGAATTGAAAATTACCTGCAATTATGCCAACCATATTTACTTAAATAGGTTGCCATAATTAATTGCATTGTAAACCTAAAAATCCATAAAAATTTACCAAAAGTTAGTTGTATAACTACAAATTAATATGGATAACCAATGAGATTTGGATACACTAATTGTCGCTAATAAGGATCTTGTTTTTCTGAATAAAGAAAATGAAAAACAAACCAAAGAATAAATTATTGCCAACTATGAATTAAAGAAAGCTGTAGCGGATACAAGAAAACTGAACGCTGAATTATAACTTAACATAATAAAACGTTATTCGCAGTATGTACGCTTTTATTAGTAAAGTTAATCAAAACATGGTTCATGTAAATGATGCTGAAATTCTTTATGGAATGGGTTTGTTTATGGTAAAAACTCAGGTAGAAGCCATTGGTGGAAAAATAACTGTAAAAAGTGAACTTAATGTAGGTACAGAATTTACCATAGAATTTAAACAATAATAAAAACAAATATGATGCACTTAAAACCACGTTTCTTGTTGGTAGACGATGATCCATTGAATAATACCCTTTCTAGAATGTATTTAGCAAGAACATTTGGTAATGTTGAAATAAAAGAATTTCTAATTCCTGAAGAGGCACTAGCACACATGGATCAAGATTTTACTAATAACCAAAGCGAGGGAATAGTTACTCTTTTTTTAGACATAAATATGCCTACCTTAAGTGGTTGGGAGTTTCTTGAAAAGTTTAATTGTTTTGATGAATCCTTAAAAAAACAATACCATATTTACATGCTCACCTCATCAATAGATCCGGCCGATATAAAACGAGCAAAACTAAATCCATTGGTATTAGATTTTATTGAAAAGCCCATTAATAAAGAAATTCTCACCAAAATATTTGGGGAGATAATAAAATATTAATCAAATGTTTTAAGCATTTAGCTATTGCAACCTAGTATCACAACTAGTTTGTAAAGTCAATTTAAATTAAACATCAATAAGTAATTTACGCTTAATAAAAAATCATTATGAAACGCAGTATCAATAGCTTAATAGGATTCACCATAGGGGCAACAGATGGAGAAATAGGAAAAGTAACCGAGTTTTACTTTGATGATGCCACTTGGACCATTCGTTATTTAATAGTAGAAACTGGCAGTTGGCTTTTTGGCCGCAAGGTGCTTATCTCACCCGTTTCTATTTTAACTACCAATTGGGATAAAAATATTTTTTATGCTAACCTATCTATGGAACAAATAAAAAACAGTCCTGATATAGATACTAAAAAACCTGTATCACGTCAACATGAACTTGATATGTATGCCTATTATCCTTGGGGCAGCTATTGGGGCGATAACTTGTATGCTGTTATTTTACCGCCACCAATACCAGAGTTTGATAAAATTTTTGGAGAAGAAAAATTTGCAATAAATAACACAGAAATAGGCGATCCTCATTTACGAAGCACAGAAAATGTGATAGGTTATAACATAAAGGCTTTGGATGGTGAAATAGGGAAAGCAGCAGATTTTTTGATAGAAGATAGTAATTGGAAAATTGATTTTATGGTGGTAGATGCCGGTAGTTGGTTGAACGAAAAAAAAGTACTTATATCACCCAAATGGATTAAGGAAATAAAATGGGCAACAGAAGAAGTAATAGTTTCAACTTCCATAGCAAATGTAAAAAAAAGCCCTGAATACGATAATAATCAAACTTTAAACGAGAATGATGAAACAAAACTATATAAGTATTACGATGGATTGATTTCGCATTCCATATAGAAAAATACATTTTACTACTTCACCTAATAAATACCCCAATTTTAAATAATTAATTGGAATTACTAGTTAAAAATAATTTTTACAAATAGACTAAAATCAAGACCCAAAATGATAGAAATAGAACCACAAAGACCACAGGAAGAACCTACTGAGCCTAATAAACATATTCCAGAAAGAGTACCACAAAAAGAATTGGAAAAGGAAAATTTCCCTACTCCCAACATTCCAGAAATAAATCCAATAAGACCACAAGAAGAACCTACAGTGTTAAGACCTTAAACGATTGATTGTTTTTTCCTGCACTCGATATCGTCTCAAAAAGTCCTTGGTTGAAAATAAAAACATAAACCGCTTTAGTTAAATACTAAGGTGGTTTTTTTTGTGAAGGAAATTTTGCACGAATAGAAATATGCCATAGAAAAAAGCACAATTACCTATTGATATAACCTAAAACTAAATTACTTTTGTTCCACTTTCTAAAAAACATACACATGACCATTGAAAAAGCAATAACAATAAATAAAGTGCCTAAGGCATTTATTGGCCAAGCCTTAAGCATGGAAGATTTGGATTTATTTTTAGAAACTAGCGAAGCACGAGGTGGTACTCATGTAAGAAAAAGAATATTACAAACAATAAACGATAATAATTATGTAGCTTGGCATTCTCTGTTTGTAGGCTATAGGGGCTGTGGAAAAAGTACCGAGTTAAATAAACTACAGCAAGACATTATAAATAATGGGAATGAATACTTAGTTATAAATTTTTCCGTTTTTAAAGAATTAGATCCTAATAATATTCATTATATTGAATTATTCATTGTTACCATGGAAAAGTTGTTTAACGCAGCCGAAGAATTTGGAATAACAATTAGTAAAGAATATTGGGACAAAATAAAACTTTGGGATAGTAGTACCGAGGTAACTAAAATTAAAGATACACATTTTGGAGTTGATTTTGAAGCAGGTGTGGAAACTACAATGGGTATTCCTTATTTTCAAAAATTGTTTGCGAAGTTGAAAGCTACCGCTAAAACTACTCGTTCATTTAAAGAAGTATTAACTACCGAAATAGAACCTCGCTTAGCTGACTTAATTGAAAATTGTAATTATTTAATTACCGAGGTTAGACATGGTTTGATAAGCATTGGTAAAAAAGATTTATTGATAATTATAGAAGACATTGACAAAATTTCAGCTCAATCATCTAATGATTTGTTTGTAAATCATTCGGGGCAATTAACCCAACTAAACGCCAATATGATTTTTACTTTTCCTATTGGTTTGTATTGTAGTAAGCATTTTGCAAAAATTAAACCTTTCTTTATTGATAGCTATGAACTACCAATGATTAAGGTAAGGGAAAAAAATGGAGATGAATCTCCGATTGGAATAGAAACCATCCAACAAATAGTTGCCAAACGAATGGATTTAAATTTGTTTGAAAACATGGTTATCCTTAAACAGATGATATTAATGAGTGGGGGCTGTTTGCGCGATTTATTTTTGTTAATAAAAGAAGCTGCTGAAATTGCCAGAGATTACGATAGGGAAAAAATATCCGAAACCGATTACAAAAAATCACTAAATAAACTAAAAAATGATTACCAAAGATATTTGTCGGACGAAAAAATTGAAGATACTTTTTACCCTGTTCAACAAATGTATGACGTTTTGATTAACTTAATAAAGCATGACAAAAACGATACTACACTCATGATGCTAAAATTAAGAGAAACCCAGTGCGTATTCAGTTATAATGGCGAATTTTGGTGCGCAGTGCACCCTGTTGTAAAATTAATTTTGGAAGATAAGAAGCTTCTCAACTAAATGGAACCAATACAATTTAACCCAGAAACCGAAATTAAATTTAATCGACTAAAAAGATTTTTAAGCGAAGGTGTGGGTTATACCTTTGCCACCGCTACCGACCAAAGGCTGATACCTGAACTAAACAAACAATTACAAGCTGCATTATCCAATACCCGAATTCTTTATTTTGCGGAAAACGATATTCCCTATATTGAACAAATAAGGCAAGCTGCTGAACCTTGCCAAGCCTTAATAATAATGGATATAGGCGAGTTGATACGCAAAGATGAATATTTTATTTATACCCTAAACTTTGCCCGCGAAGAAATAAATGCCATAGGCAAACCCATTTTATTTTGGGTAAGTAATACCACCCTAACTAAAATAGCCAACCAAGCCAACGATTTATACAGCCAACGCTACTATACCAACCTGCATTTTGAACAAAAACTGCCAGCAGTTGCCTTGGATAAAAGCTTTGATGACCTTATAAACACCTTTGAACCCGATAGCGAAAAACAAAACCGACTCAGCAGCATAAAAGTATTGGAACACCAATTAGCAGCCCACCAAGGAGAAAAAGCAGCCATAGCCCAAAACATTGCATTGCCGTTAGCCTTAAAATATGCTGAAGATGGGCAAAGGCTAGAAGCTTTGAGCCTACTAAATGAGTACGATGAATATTTGAATAATAGCAATCCAAATGTTTTATTTGTTATAGCCAAGATATATGAATTAACCTTCGATTCAGATGAAGCAATCAAATATTATGAAAGAGCCTTACATTACTCAGACATAGAAGAATTTAATGCGACAATTTATAACGAATTGGGTATAATTTGGAAAGGTAAAGGTGATTTGGTTAAAGCCATAGATTATTTTACCAAAGCTTTAGCAATTGGTAAAATAATCTATGGTGTAGAAAATCAAAAAGTTTCAATTTATTACAACAATTTAGGTAGTGTATTGCAAGACAAAGGTGATTTAGATAATTCTATTTATTATTTAGAAAAAGCAATAGAATTAGACATAAAAATATTAGGAAATGAAAACATAAATTTATCATCTAAATATAGTAATTTAGGTAGTGTGTGGCTAGATAAAGGTGATATTGAGAAATCTATAGAATATTATACTAAAGCATTAGATTTAGATTCTAAATTATTGGGTAAAGAAAGTTCACAAGTTGCGACAGACTATAGCAATTTAAGTTGTGCTTGGCAAGATAATGGAGATTACGAAAAAGCAATTTATTATTTTGAAAAAGCATTAGCAATAGATCTAAAATTATTTGTTGAAGAAAATCCCAATGTGCTTAGAGATTACAACAATTTAGGCTGTGCATGGAAAACCAAGGGCGATTTGAATAATGCCATTTATTACCTTGATAAATCTATAGCAATTAGTAAAAAATTATTTGGAATAGAAAATCCAGATTTATCCATTAATTATAACAACTTGGGTTTGGTATGGCAAGCTAAAGGTAATTTTGACAAAGCAATTGATTTTTATAAAAAAGCACTAGAAATAAATATTAAGCTATATGGAAATGAGCATTATAAAATTTCATTATGTTATAATAATTTAAGTCTAGCATTTAAATCAAAAGGTAATTTTGATCAATCTATAATTTATCTTGAAAAAGCTTTAGAAATTGACATAAAACTATTTGGCCAAGAGAATCCTAATATAGCAACCTATTACAATAATTTAGGCAGCGCCTGGCAAGCCAAAGGCGATTTAGACAAAGCCATAGATTATTTAGATAAAAGTTTGATAATTGCTAAAAAACTATTTGGTGAAGAAAACCTGCATGTTGCAACCTATTACAACAATTTAGGACTTATTTGGAAAGCCAAAGGCAATTCGGTCCAAGCCATTGATTATTTAACCAAATCATTAGAAATTGATAGAAAGCTTTTTGAGGAAAACCCGAATATAGCAAGAGATTATAACAATTTAGGCACTGCATGGCTAGACAAAGGCGATTTCGATAAAGCTTTAGAAAATTTTCAAAAAGCCTATACTATTATTTTAAAACTATACGATGTAGATAACCCTAGTACCCAAACGATAAAAATGAATTTGGATGATTGCCTAGCAGCCATGAAAAAGCCATAAACGTTAGCTAATCAAGCACCACAGACTTTGGCTGAAAGAGAGCTAAACCACATCATTCTCTAAACCAAAAAAGGTTGCCAAATGGCAACCTTTTTTATTTTATACTGATTGTTTGTATAATTTATTTAAGTTTAGCATCATATCGTCAGTCATTTTTTGCAGGTCAAAATCTGGCTGCCAACCCCAATGCGCTTTGGCTTCGTCATCGTTAATACTTTTTGGCCAACTATCGGCTATGGCTTGTCTAAAATCTGGTGCAAAATCAATGGTAAAACTAGGAATATGTTTTTGAATAGATGCTGCAATTTCTAACGGATTAAAGCTCATGCCTGCTATATTGTAACTGCTTCTAATTTTAACTTGATCAGCAGGCGCTTCCATTAAGTTAATGGTGGCTTTTAAAGCATCGGGCATATACATCATAGGTAAGGTAGTATGCTCGTTTAAAAAACAGGTGTATTTGCCATTTTTTATGGCTTCGTGGTAAATATGTACTGCATAATCGGTAGTTCCTCCACCCGGTGCCGATTTATGGCCAATTAAACCTGGATAACGAATGCTTCGCACATCTACATTGTATTTTTGGAAATAGTATTCGCAAAAACGCTCTCCTGCTTGTTTGCTGATACCATAAATGGTATTTGGCTCCATTACAGTGTATTGCGGAGTTAAAATACTTGGCGTAGTTGGTCCAAATACTGCTATAGAACTTGGCCAATATACTTTTTTAATCAACCCTTCTTTAGCTGCATCTAAAATATGAAACAATCCTTGCATGTTTAAATCCCAAGCAAATTTTGGATTTTTTTCGGCTGTAGCGCTTAGCAAAGCTGCTAACAAATAAACTTGCGTTACATTGTATTTTTTTATAATGGCATAAACACCATCGCGATCCATAATATCAATAATTTCGAAAGGACCAGGTGTAATTTCAGGTTTTTTCAAATCGCTACAAACCACTTTGTCTGTTCCGTAAATGGCACGAAGCGACTCGGCCAATTCTGTTCCAATTTGCCCGTTTGAGCCAATAATAAGTATCGTATCTGTTTTCATGTTTATAATTTATTTTATTCTTTGGCTGCTAGCTAGTTGATGCAGGCTAGAAGTTGTTACTTTTTTATTTTACTAAAAATTTGGTTTTAAGTGTTTGTTTATTGGTATTTACCACCAAAATATACATTCTTTTGGGGTATTTAAATTATCAAAATATTTAACCCTCTTTGTGTCTCCTTTGGCTGTTTTTAAGCCATTTTCAAACAAATAAAAAGGCAAATAATCACAAATTTTTTTCATTTAATAAATAATTTAGATTGGCAAATTAAAAAAATGTTTCAAATTTTGATTATAAAGATTTATTTGCAACTTTAAATCACAAAATAATGAAGAAAATAATTACAATAGCCTTACTACTTTTTGTTAGTTTTAGTGCTACGGCACAATTTGGATTTTTTAAGAAAAAATCGGATGTAGAGAAGTTTAAAAGCACCAAAGTGGTGGTTGTACTTTTTATGGATAGTGCTTACAATGCCGCGGTAGAGTTTGCCATGTTGCGCTACTGGAAGTTTAACGAATTTGAAGTAGCATTTGACAATGAACTAACCCAATACAAGAAAAAAGATGTGGCTTATTTGGTATTTAGTAAGTCTAAGGGAAGTAAAAACAAGGCCCGTTTGGCTAGCTGCGAAGAAGATTTTAACGGCTTGGTGCTAATGAATAAATTTAAGCGTAAAGCTTTGCCTGAAGATATTTTAGCACAAGCATTTTGCAGCAATGATATTGACACTGCTGATTGGAATTTTGAAATGCAACGCGCTGTTCAAATGATGAACAACTTTATGGAATATGCCATAAAAGTAGAAAGAGATGCAGATTTATCGGCTTCAAAAATGATGGTGGATTATCCTTCGGACAAAAACCAAATTTTTGATAAAAAACTATTAGTTAGCGATAAAACACTTGAACTAAAAGGAAAAAAAGATGCCAATGATTTATTTGATGGTGAGGTAGAAGAGGTAGATAAAGATATAATTTATCGTGCCGTTTTAGACCAAGATAATTCACTACTTTATACCATGTGTGTAAAGGATGAAAAGTATTGTAATAAATTAGTAATTAGCGCACAAAATAGCGAAATTATGTACTACGATTCATCGGCACCTGATAAATGTAAAATAAATAATAAAGATTTAGAAGCATTAAACGCATTGAAAAAAAGTTTAAGTAAAAAAAACAGCAAAAACTAGTTTTTTGAACCTGTCAATAAAGCCCACTTAAATGTATTTAATTACTTTGAGTGGGCTTTTTTATGTGGTCTTTTTAGATGTGAATAAAATATAAAAGTATAGATATTAAGAACGACAAACTTTAATAAATGGAATAAAATTAGCACCTTTCATCAAATGTGTTTTTAATTAAAAGCTATTAATTAAATCTCCAAAATAGTATTATTGCCTATGCCAAATGCCATTTTTAAATATCTCATTTTCATTTTTATTGCTTGCATTCCATTGGTTCATTGGAATGCCATAGTAGATACTACCATGCTTTCGAGGCAAATTTGGTTAAGTGTATTTTCAATTATTGCCCTGTTATTGATGTTATACTGTCAATTAAAATATACGACACTAACACTTATACATTACTTGTTCATTGGGCTTTCGGCCTTATCCTTGTTATCAATTACCTATGCATCAAACACCGCAGAGGCATTTTACACTTCATCCAAATTTTTGTTAAGTGGAACTTTATTTTTTATAGTTTTTAACTTATTACAAAACCAAAAGATTAGCATTTTAACTATCAGTAAGGCAGTAGCCATTTTTGCAGCAATAGCCTGCGGTTTCCAAGTATATGAATTGTTTGAAAAAGGAAATATTAAGCTATTGGAAGGTAAAAATTTATATGAACTCCACAGTTTATTTGGACATAAGAACTTGTTTTCGTCAATCATGTTTTTAAGTTTACCTTTTATTATTTATTTAGTAATTCATACCACCAAACTAATAAAGTACTTATACCTATTCTTGATTATTATATTATTTACTTTACTAATATTTGTACAAACCAAAGCAGTTTTATTGGCTATTTTATTAGGTTTGGGAGTAAGTATTTGGGCATTATTTAACCAATTAAATTTCTCACTAAAAATAAAGTACAGCATTGTTTCATCGTTGGTTTTTGGTATTTTGATTTCGGTGTTTTTACTAAAAAATAAATTGACCTTATTAAGCAATAACGAAACCATTATAGAACGCACTTTACTTTGGCAAAACACTTGGCAAATGATTAAAGAAAATTCAATTAGTGGAGTAGGGGCTGGTAACTGGCAAATTTATTTTCCCAAATATGGACTTCAAAATTTTGTACAAACCAACTATTTAATAAGCGATGGCTACACCACTTTTCAAAGGCCACATAACGATTTTTTGTGGATTTGGAGCGAGTTGGGTATTTTAGGCTTATTGATTTACTTAGCCATTTTTGCTTTAACGATTTATAAAGCAATTCAAAATGTAAAAACAGCTTTATTAGCGACAGAAAAAATATTGGCTACCTGTTTTTTAGCCGCTATAATTGGTTACGCTTTTATTGCCGCAGTCGATTTCCCGCTTGAAAGAAGCGAACACCAACTTTTACTCATTATTTTACTAGCCATCATAAATGGTAAAAAAATAGCACCATTAAAAGCTCCAAATTTCAATCATCAACTAATTACAATTACTTTATTATGCGTTACCATATTTAACTTAAATGTATTTATTAGCAGAGCCAATGCTGAAACCCATGCCCGAAAAATGTTGACAGCACATGCTAAAAAAAATTGGGGTACTATGGCAAAAGAAGCTCAAAAAGCCATTAATAAATATTACACAATTGATAATTTCTCAATTCCACTAAATTGGTATGCGGGAGTTGCGTTTTCGGCTTTAGGTAATAATGTAGATGCTAAAAAAGCATTTGAAGAAGCGTATCAAATAAATCCATATCAAATACATGTGCTCAATAATATTGCCTCCACCAATGAAATGGAAGGAAACCACGATTTGGCCCTAAAATATTATGAAGAAGCCCTTGCTATTTCTCCGTTTCAGCCAGATGCATTGCTAAATAAAAGTGCTGTTTTATTTAATAAAGGGAATATCAATGAGGCATTTACTCATATTTTAAAATTTAAGTTTGACGCAGAAAACACCCAATTTAAAAATTATTATTTAACCATTGCCAAAGCAAAATTCAATAATGACCTAACTAAAAAAGAGCTTTTTGCCACAAAAATGAAGATTGAATTGTCAAATTTTAACAATGACACATTTTTACTTAATAATTTTGAGTATTTTAAAAATAATTCTTTAATTTCGCATTAAATAATATCAACATGAAAATAAAATCTACCTTAACAATTTTTTACATGTTAGCGGCCTTTATGGGTTTTTCGCAAACAATTTCTCTAACTCCAAACAACGCTAATAAAGGGCAAAGTTTACCAGTTTCAATTACTGGAATTGGAACTAACTTTTCAAGAGGCAGTAATACCATAACTTTTATTAGGCAAGGAACAAGTACTACAGAAGTAACCCTCAGTAATTTAACTGTAATTAGTAATAACTTGATGGGAGGTTTGTTGAATGTAAGTTCAACAGCTGCAGCAGGCGCATATACAGTGCGAGTTACAAATCCACAAAACACTACTGTTAATTTAACTAATGGCTTTACGGTAAACAATACCTCATCAACACCAAGTTTGGTTTCTATTACGCCTAATACAGGTATGCAAGGCCAAACTTTAGCAATATCTATTACAGGATTAAATACCAATTTTAGTAGCGGAAGCAATACTATTAAGTTTTTTAAACAAGGAACTGAATCATTTGATTTTTACGAATTATCGAACTCGCCAATTAATAACAACTTGTTAAGTGCAAGTATTATAATTGATCCAAGTGCGCCAACAGGTATCTATTCTGTTGGAGTTGAAAATAATTTTGAGGAATTGTTGATGTTAAATAATTCATTTACAGTTACTCAAAATAACAAATCAATTACTACAGTTGCTCCGAATAACGGAACACAAGGTCAAACACTTAATGTATCGATTACCGGATTAAATACTAGTTTTAACTCAGGAAGCCCTAGCTTTTACTTTTTCCAGCAAGGAAGTCCAGTAGTTGATATTGAAGTATTAAACGTTACAGCTAATTCGGCCACACAAGCAACCATTCAAGTTAGTATTAACCCAAATGCAATAGTTGGCCTTTACGATATTGGTTACTATAATATGAGCGATGGAGCAATTTTCAAACAAAATGCATTTACGGTAAACAAATTAATAATTGGCACACCAGAAATTAATAAAACTACCGCTCAAATTTACCCAAATCCAGCTTCTCAGGTTATCAATATTGCTAGTAATCAAATCATTGAAGAGGTGACAATAATTGATATAACAGGCAGATTGATAGCCATCAAAAAGCCTGAAAATAAACAAACTACCACAGAACTAAATATTGGAGACTTGCAAATTCCGAAAGGCATTTTTATAGTAAAAGTTCAAAGCTTAAACGGTTTGGTAACACAGAAAATTGTTATTGAATAATTTATCAAAAGACCTGACAGGTTTTTAAAAACCTGTCAGGTCTTAACCTTAAAAAGGCACTAACTAAAAATTAGTGCCTTTTTTATTGCATTTGAAACCAACCTTTTTCTTATTTTCGCTGTCCTTTGTAATTAGTACACATGACAATTAAAGTAGAAAATTTAACAAAAATATATGGCAGCCAAAAAGCTTTAGACAATATTAGTTTTGAAGCGCATAAAGGTGAAATATTAGGTTTTTTAGGACCAAATGGTGCCGGAAAATCGACCACCATGAAAATACTAACGGGCTACATACCAGCCACAAGCGGCAAAGCTTTTATAAATGGAACCGAAATAAACGAAAACAGCATTAACATTAGGAAAGAAGTGGGCTATTTACCTGAACTAAATCCACTTTACACCGATATGTTTGTAAAAGAATACTTACTTTTTATAGCCAATAGTTATGGCATTACTTCTGGCGCAAATGAGGCTGCCGAAGAAATGATTAGCAAAACCGGCTTAAGCCTAGAACGTAAAAAGAAAATTAGCCAACTGAGTAAAGGTTATAAGCAACGTGTGGGTTTGGCGGCTGCATTAATTCATAACCCAAGTGTGTTGATTTTAGACGAACCAACAAGTGGACTTGACCCTAACCAAATGAGTGAAATTAGGAATTTAATTAGGGAAATTGGTAAAAATAAAACGGTTATACTTTCGAGCCATATTATGCAAGAAGTTGAAGCCATGTGCGACAGGGTGGTTATTATAAATAAAGGTATAATTGTAGCGGACGATAAAATTGGAAAGCTGCAACAGTCAATTAGTAAGGAATATATCATTTCAGTTCAATTTAAAAACAATCCAACGATTGAAAATATTAAAAATTTAGAAAAAGACATAACTGTTAAAACAGATAAAAATGGCTTTACCATTATTTCGAAAACTGATATAAGAGAAAAATTAGCTCAAAAAGCCGCTGAAAATAATTGGCTAATCCTCAGTATGAATTTGGAAGAACGCTCGTTAGAAGAAGTGTTTCAAAGTTTGACTAAGTAAGTATTGAAGTGTTTAAGTTCGAAGTATTGAAGTTTAAGTATGAATTATCGTTAGTTGAGCGAAGCCGAACAAGGTTGCTGAGCTTGTCGAAGCAAGAATGATAAAGTATTAATTATGAAAGTTTAAAATATCACGGTCGTTGAGCAAAGCCGAACAAGGTTGCTGAGCTTGTCGAAGCATAAATTACAAAGTTAAAAAATGAAAAAAATAGTTTATTTAGTAATCATTTTATTGGTAACCAAAATTGCCACTGCGCAAAGTAATCTTGAATTACAATTAATGAGTGATTCTGCTAACGCTGCTTTGAAAAATACAATTTTAGAAATTAATACTTTATACAAAGTAAAGTATCATAAATGCCCTGACAGTATAATTACAAAGTACTTCAAAACATTAGAGGTATTGGCAGTTAGAAAAGAGTTAATTGAAAAATATGAAGCCATAAAATGGGACAATACAATTGATTCATTGATAAAACTAAAAATATTAACATGGAAACCACAAACTAAATTAGGTTTTGGGGTTACAGATAATCAAGCATTTCTCTCGGCTCAATATGCTTTTAAAGCCAATTGGTACCGAAATTATGACATTGGCATTGGTTCAGGAATTGAATATGTAAACAGAGGTTCGGGACTAGTACAAGTTTTACAAATGCCTGTTTACATTACCAATAATTTATTTTTAGGTAAATTTACTTTCCTCAATTTTGATTATGGCTTAACCATTCCGTTAAGCGGAAACTATAAAAATGCAAAAGATGAAACCATAGATTACAAACAAAGTGAATTAAATAATTATATGTACTTTGATTTAGGTTTAGGTTATTTAAACAAATCAAATATGGGTATTCAATTTAATGTTAGAAATCAATCGTTAGGTGTGCCAGAACCTTTAAACCAAAGGGTTTGGATGTTTGGCTTAAAATTATCGTTTTAGTGATGAGAAAAATTATAGTTATATTATTTATGCTTATTGGCGCTTTTTCATGTAAAAAAGAAACTTATACAGAAGTTGCCAATGTAAATGAAGACAAAACTAATTTATTAATTGGCAAATGGACTGTTAGTTATGTTGATATTGGATTTACGCAAACCGTAGGTGACCAAGTTTTGTTTAACTCAGATGGTACGTTAGCTATAATTTATAAAACTTCAAATCGAACAGGTTGGTGGAAAATTACCGATAATACCATAACCAGCGATAGAATTTATAATTCGATTACTGCTAACAGTTCTGATATCACAAGCTATACTATTGAAAAAATTACTAGTAATGAATTGATTTTAGCCACGTCAAAAATTAATGTAATTTACAAAATTAAATTTATAAAGTAAAGACGTTGCATGCAACGTCTCTACCCAACAACTATCAACTGACAACCAACAACTATCAACTAAATGTACTCAATACTTCAAAAAGAAATACGCAGTTTTCTTAGCTCATTAATTGCCTACGTAGTAATTATTGTGTTTTTAATTGCTACCGGATTATTTATGTGGGTTTTACCCGATAATAATGTGTTTGATATGAACTATGCCAACTTAGATGCACTTTTTACCTTGGCACCTTGGTTGTTTTTATTCTTAATTTCAGCTATTACCATGCGTAGTTTTAGCGAAGAAAAAAAGAATGGAACCATTGAAATATTAACCACCAAACCCATTAGCGATTTAAAAATTATTTTAGCTAAATACTTTGCAGGTGTGGTGTTGGTATTGTTCTCACTCATTCCAAGTTTAATTTATTTTTATACAGTTTACCAGTTAGGCGCACCCAAAGGAAATATGGATGTTGGCGCTACTTGGGGATCTTATATTGGCTTGTTCTTTTTGGCAAGTTGTTTTGTTAGCATAGGTTTGTTCTCATCGGTAATTACCGATAACCAAATTGTTTCGTTTATAGTAAGCATGATTTTATGTTATTTGTTCTATAACCTTTTTGAGTTAATAGCCGATTTTAAATTGTTTGGTTCGTGGGATAGTTTGGTAGCAGGTTTAGGTATCAATGCGCATTACCAAAGCATTAGCCGAGGTGTTATTGATAGCCGCGATATGCTGTATTTCTTAAGTTTTATTATCGTATTTATTTACGCTACCAAAACTGTTTTTAGCTCACGTAAGTTTTAATTTTACTTTCCTTTATTTACCATGAATAAAAAAAGACAATCGTATTTACAGTTAATAATGGTGCTTGTCATTGTTATTTTATTAAATGCCATACTTAGCAATTATTTTTTTAGAATAGATTTAACCAAAGAAAAACGCTACACCTTAGCCAAAGCCAGTAAAAACTTGGCCGCTAAAACCCAAAATGGTGTATTGATAAAAGTTTATTTAGAAGGTGAATTTCCGGCAGGTTTTAAGCGCTTGCAAAAAGCTACCAAAGAAATGTTGGATGAGTTTAAAATATACTCCAATAACAATATTCAATACGAATTTATTGACCCATTGATTAGCGAAACCAATAAAAAAAGCAATGAAATTTTACAAGAACTAAGCGATATTGGCCTGCAAGCTACCAGCATTCAGTTAAAGAAAGAAGATGGCTTTAGTCAAAAAATAATTGTGCCAGGTGCGGTGCTTTATTATGGCGATAAAAAAATACCTATCAATTTATTAAAAAGCCAGTTTTGGCAAGCACCAGAAGCTGTTTTAAATACTTCTATTGAGCAATTAGAATACGAAATAGCCAATGCGTTACGCAAAGTAACCGAAACTAAAGTGAAGCAAATTGCCTTTTTAAAAGGCCATGGTGAGCTTGAAAAATGGAATATAATAGATGGAAAAACAGAGTTAAAACAATACTACGAAATAGACGATGTGGATTTAACTCAAGTGCCGCCTGAAGAATTGAATAAATATGCTGGAATTATAATTCCAAAACCTACTTTGCCCTTTTCTGATTTTGATAAATTTAAACTTGACCAATATGTAATGCATGGCGGTAAATTACTTTGGTTTATTGAAAGTCAGTTAGGCGAAATGGACAGTTTACGTAACTCTCCACAGTATTTTTCAATAAGCTATAATCAAAATTTAGATGATTTATTATTTAAATTTGGGGTAAGAATCAACAACAATATTGTTCAAGATATTCAATGCAATACCATACCCGTTTTAAGTGGCATGCGCAATGGAACACCTGAGCAAAAACTAGTACCTTGGTTATATTTTCCAGTAACACCGCCTACTAGTTCCCACCCAATTGTTCGTGGAGTTGACCCAGTTTGGTTTCAGTTTGCAGCTAGTATTGATACCATTCCTAATTCAAAAATTAATAAAACCGTTTTATTGGCTTCATCGCAATATTCGCGCGCTGTGCCAGCACCTGCAAGAATTGATATAGAAATGGCTAAATTAGAGCCAGATCCTGCCTTATTTAGAACAGGAGGCTTTAAACCAATGGCAGTTTTATTAGAAGGTGAGTTTTCATCGTTGTTTGCTTATTCGTTCGATAAAACTAAAAATCCAGTATTAGATTATAGAGATAAAATTGCCAATAATAAAATGATTGTGGTGTCGGATGGTGATGTAATAAGGAACCAATACAGTGCAAGCAAAGGCCAAGTTTTCCCTTTAGGATACGACAGATTTGCCAACCAAGAATTTGGCAATAAACGCTTTTTATTAAACTGCGTAGATTACCTATGCGATGACAGTGGAATTATAGAAGTAAGAAGCAAAGAAGTTACCCTGCGCTTACTTGATAAAGCAAAAATTAAAAAGGAAAAACTATTTTGGCAATTTATCAATATTGGTTTACCCATTATTTTGGTATTGATTTTTGCAGTGGCCAATAATTTTTACAGAAAACGTAAATACGCATAATATTAATGATGAACAAAAAAACACTTTTAACGCTGATAATACTTGCTGTGGCAGCAATTGCCTATTGGGCCATCAATAAAAAACCTTGGGGCGTTAACTATAAAGATATTGCTGATTTTAGCATTGAAGATACTGCTGCTATTGATAAAATTTTTATAGCTGATAGAGATGGAATGTCGTCTGTTTTAACAAAAACAGGCCCGCAAACATGGATTATAAATAACAATAAATTAGCTGATTTCAGTAAAGTTCAGTTGCTATTAGAAACGGTAAAAACCATGAAGGTATTAAGACCAATTCCCGAAAGTGAACATAATTCTGCCGTTGGCGATTTGGCTACCAGAGGTATAAAAGCTGAGTTTTACTCAAAAGGTGATATGGTAAAAACCATTTATGTAGGTTCGGCCACACGCGAAGAGAATGGAACTTATATGTTAATTGAAAATTCGTCTAAACCTTATGCAGTGCATATTCCAGGCTTTTTTGGTTATTTAACACCACGTTTTATCAGCGATAGTTTAATTTGGCGCGACAGAGTTGTTTTTAACTACGCTCCAGATGAAATAAAAAGCATTGAAATGATTTATAACGATGCCAATAATAGTTTTACAGTAAACAACGAAAATGCGCAAATGCCAGTACTTTTAAATGCCAATAAACAAGTAAAACCTATTACCGATATGGTTTATTTAAAATACTTTGTAGGTTCGTTTAAAAACTTAAGTTTTGATGGATATGATGAAAACCAAAGCCCCAAATTAATTGATAGTTTATTGTTAACTAAACCCGTTTGTGTTATCAATATTACTAAAAAAGATGGCGCTATACAAAGCTTAAAACTACATACCAAAGCCATTGATAAACATACCAAACAAGTTATAGACGAGGCAACTGGTAAAGAAATTGGTTACGATAGCGAACGTTATTGGGCTTTTTTAAACAACGATAAAAGCCTTATGCTGGTGCAGCAATATAACTTTGGAAAAGTAATAAGAACCATTAACGATTTTAAGTAAGGGTATTCATCAAGACCTGACAGGTTTTAAAAACCTGTCAGGTCTCTTCGAGGATAAACTTCAAAGAATTATATTCCGTACACTTTTAAAAATTCGTTATTTTTGATTTTAGAATTAATAAATTTTATGGACTTAAATGCACCTTTGTTACCTGAAAAATTTTACCATATTTATAATAGAGGTATTAATGGTGAAGATTTATTTAAAGAAGATAGGAACTATGCTTACTTTTTAAACAAATATGCTAATTATCTTGAACCAGTGGTCGAAACTTATGCTTATTGTCTTTTAAAAAACCACTTTCATTTGTTAATTAAGGTAAAGAAGAATGTAACCGAACCAACGGGTAATTTAGATCCAACAAATTTTAAAAACCTGTCAGGTCTAAAGCACGAAAAAGGTTTACATCATATTGATAATTTAGTAAGTAAAAAGTTTTCTGATTTATTTAATTCATATACCAAAAGTATAAACAAATCCTATAACAGAACAGGTTCATTATTTGAAACTCCTTTTAAAAGAATTGAGGTAACAAGTGATTTATATCTAACTAGACTAATTTGGTATATACATAATAACCCTCAAAAACATGGTTTTGTAAGTGATTTTAGAGATTATCCTTATTCTTCATACCATGCTCATTTAAGTAATAAAAACACTAAACTAAAAAGGAATGAAGTAATAGAATGGTTTGGGGGAATGTCTTTATTTAAAAATTTTCATACTGAAAAACAAAACGAGTTGGATATCTCTCATTTTGTTATAGAATTTTAACTCACCTTTCCATTAGACCTGACAGGTTTTAAAAACCTGTCAGGTCTCTTCTTGGGTAAAGTTAAAACCTTTGTATAGTATAATTTGCATACTAATATTTAACAACTAATTCAGTATAGGAAGGCCTTTGTAAAAACTCCTAAAATTTGTCACAAAAAAAAGACTTGCCGATTAAAGCAAGTCTTTTTTTGTTATAGGTGTTATTGAATTACAAAACACCAATTTCGCTTAATACATTGTTCATATTACGAACTGCATCTGCGCTTTTGTTAAATAATTCTTGCTCTTCAGCAGTTAATTTATAATCAACTATAGTTTCCCAACCGTTTTTACCAATAGTAACAGGAACACCTAAACAAATATCTTTTTGTCCGTATTCACCATCTAAAGATACGCAGCAAGGCATTACGCGT